>CAZOWJ010000016.1:0-53284 GCA_964583415.1 uncultured Desulfocapsaceae bacterium | reverse complement strand
CCCTGATATGTGACATTCTGGATAGAAAAGTCGGGCTTCTTGGGGGAAATCTGGCCAGGCGGTCACTCATCACCTTTGTAAAAGATCGACTTGGCCATGATCGCCGATATGCAATTGATGCTGCCAGAATCAGAGACGAAATTGGCTGGCAGCCTTCGATAACCTTTGAGGAGGGAATCGAAGTGACTATCGACTGGTATCTGGCCAATCAACCGTGGGTAAATAAGGTCGTTGACGGTTCATATCAGGATTATTATCGCCGGATGTATGGCGGTTGAGGTTGGTTAAGGAGCAATGCAATAAATGAAGGTGATACGAACTGAAATTCCGGAAGTACTGATCCTCGAACCGAACGTCTTTGGCGATGACCGCGGTTTTTTCATGGAGAGTTATAATCGATCTACCTGGTTTGAAAAGAGTGGTGTTGATCTGGAGTTCGTTCAGGATAATCATTCCCGTTCAGGAAGAGGCGTGCTCAGGGGCCTTCATTACCAGATCAGGCAGCCCCAGGGAAAGCTTGTACGGGTCACAGCCGGAGAAGTATTTGATGTAGCCGTTGACCTCAGGCGTTCATCACCGACATTTGGCCGTTGGGTGGGGGCACATCTGGGAGAGGTAAATAAAAGAATGTTCTGGGTCCCCCCCGGTTTCGCTCACGGTTTCCTTGTACTGTCCGAACGCGCAGATTTCCTTTACAAAGCAACTGATTATTATGCTCCCGAATATGAACGGGCGATCAGATGGAATGATCCGGATATAGCCATTGTCTGGCCGCAGACAACCGAGCTGATACTTTCTCAAAAAGACGCTGATGCAGTTTACTTAACAGCAGCGGAGGTGTATGAGTAAATAAGGGGAGCTCTGGTCAATCGGATTGGAGGGCCTGGCATATTGCTCTGCCCATGGCGGCAATGCTATATGGCTTATGGAGATATTGACTCACCCCGAGTGACGATATTCTTGCCTGCTCGGTGAGACCAAAAAATCCGGATGTAACCAGCGCTTTCTGTTGTGGCTTTATTTCTTTTATTGCAGCAAAGGTATCAACACCATTCATCCCTGTTTCAAATACCATATCCAGGACCAGCAGGTCGACAGATTCCGTTCGCACAAACTCAAGAGCTGCTTCACCGCTGTTGACGGTCTGAACGCTGTAACCGAGCTGATTCAGAGTGATCCTGGCAATGTCTCGTTGAAACTCTTCATCATCGATTACCAGAATTCGTTCGCCGTTTCCAATCAGTTCATTGAGCACACGGCTTGATATTGGCTTGAAATTCTGGGTTGAGGAAAGTGGAAAGTAGAGATCAAACCGCGTTCCCTTCTTACTTGTTGAAAGGTTGATGTAGCCATTATGATCTCTAATGGTATTCCATATAATGCTAAGCCCGAGTCCTGTGCCGCTTTTGCCAAGCTCCTTTTCCGAATAAAAAGGTTCAAAAATATGATTCTTACTGTGGGCAGCGATGCCGTTGCCATTATCTGTCACTGACAGAATGACATAGGAACCGGGCGGTATTATTTCGAATCCAACCACGGATTCTTTAAGTACCTGAAAGGTTGTTCGAATTCTTATTCTTGGCACTTTATCTGCAGAAGCTTCTGCTCCGTTAACCACGAGGTTCGAAAGCGTCTGCGTGATATTTATTGCAGATGAGGAAATGACAGGAATCGTAGGATCAAGCTCGAAATCGATCTGCAGGTCGGGAAAATCCTGATGTAATTGACGATACTCAATTGAGTTTCGGTAACTGTTAACGAGCAGATTGAGTTGATGGTCTTCTTTTCTGGATTTGGCGCCTCGCGCTACCGTAAGCAGGTCGTTGACCAGTTCACCGGCCTGCCTGCCGGATTTTCTTATCAGTTCGATTTCCTTCCTGAGCTTGGAGTCTCCGCCCACTTTCTGCAGGAGCAGGTCAGGATAGCTGATGAGACCGCTGAGAATGTTGTTGAGGTCATGGGCAACGCGGCTTGCCATCAGGCCAAGTGACTCCATTCGCTGTGATTTTGCCAATTTGTCCTGAAATTCCAGAAGCTTTTGCTCATTTCTCTTGTGCTGGCTTATGTCCATGATACTGACAGCGAGAACTGAAGGTTCACTGTTTTCAAGCTGTTGTAGACGAATCTCAACCGGAAAGACTGACCCACTTCGGTGTTTGCCCATACCTTCTATGGCCGGAACCTTTTCTGACTGCCTGAGATTCTGCAGCGAGATCAGTGATGATTGCCAGTCGGGCAGCAGATCATCAATATGCATACGTGTAAATTCCTCTTCGCTATAGCCAAACATTTCTGAGAGTTGATAATTGACAAGATTGATATCTCTGTCTTGAATCAGAACAACCCCTTCCGAGGTAAGTTCAGCAAGCTGTCGAAACCTTCGCTCGCTCTTCGATAACTCCTGTTTGAGTCTGCTGTTTTCTATACACCGGCTCAAGGTGTTGAGAATGAGCTCTGGTGGCGTGGGTTTACAGAGGTAATCTGAAACACCGCTTCTAAGAACATGGAGCGCGCTGTCAAGCGTTGCCTGACCAGTAAGTATGATGATGGCGATGTGGTTGAAGTGTTGATTGATATAATCAGCGATTTCGGTACCACTGGCGTCAGGCAGGTAGAGGTCAATCAGGGCGGCGTCAAAATGATGCTGCTGCAGCAGTTTGAGGGCCTGCTTTCCTGTCTGGCTGTGGTGGACGGTATAGTTATTCTTCTCTAGTATATATCTGAAACTCAGAAGAAAGTTTTTATCATCATCGACAATGAGTATGGAGTTTGTCATGCTCGTTCATCCCTGTATGATAATGAGTCAAAAACTCTTTCCAGTAATGCGCTGCTAAAAATCCCGACACCACACTTTCTGCAATGACTGACGTCAATACAATTACTATTAGTTTTGTTTCTTGACAACATGGCTTCACCCATTACAGATCAGGCTCTGGGGCGACTGAACAGGGCAGGGATATTGTAAATTTTGTGCCAACATTTTTTCCCGATGAATATGAGATTGTCCCTCCCAGTTCATGAACAAGTTTCCGGGAAATGGCGAGACCCAGGCCGACATGGCCAATACCTTTGGTTGTAACTCCAGCTGTGAAGATATTGTCTGCAAGCTCCTCAGGAGTACCGGGGCCATTGTCTTCAACACTCAAAAGAATTGTGCAATTCTTTTTATTTGTCGGGTCAGACATATTTGTTCCGATGGTTAATTCTCCAGAATTGTTGAGGGCTTCAATACCGTTCTTAATCAGTTTTCCGGCAATCTGCCTGAGACCAACGGCACTCGTTTTTATTGCTGGAATAGTATTATCAAGGTTGAGCCGGATGGAAATCTTGTTTTCCGGCAGCAGGGTCTGTCGGTAGAAATCTGCAGCCTGTTCTACGATCATGTTTACATTGACAGCCTCATGCTTCTCACGGCCATTTGAGGAGGAAAGGTCATTTAACTGGTCGGTGATTTTTGCAATATGGGTGATCTCACTGCTGACCAGTTGGAGATCGCCATGGAGATCCTGACGATCCTCCAGTTTCATTCCCAGGGCGACGAGACAATTCTGCAGCGTTGCCACGGGGTTGTTTATTTCATGAGCGATCTGCCGTGTGATTCTGGTGAGAGCGATTATCTGGTCATCTGCAGCTTTTTGCTTCAGCCGCTCGAGTCGAATACGCATACCGACTTGAGCTGCAAGTAAAGTAAGTGTTTCCTGCTGCTCCAAAATCGATGCTGATTCAGCCTCATCAACTCCGGCAACCAAAATACCCATGGCAGATTCCTCAAGTGGCACTGGTACACCAACCAGACCTGTGGCCTCGAGTAATCTTAAACAGTGAGCTTCAATTTCATCAACGGCTCCGTTGTCATCTGCAGTTGTATGATTAATTGTACCATTCTGCAAACATTTGTTGAGCATGCCGTTCATGCCGAGATTAACCGGGATTGACAATTTATCATGGCCGTGATGCTGATTGTTCGTGGACACGTGAATTCTCATGATTTTTGAGTCAGCATCTGGCAGGATAAGGAGGCAGTAGGGAATATTAAAGAGAATATGAAAACTCTCCTCAATAATGCGAACAACCCGATTAAGATTATCAGCCTTCAGGAGATTATCAACGACACCTCCGATAGTTGAAATTGCCTGTACTTTCTTGGCAAGGTTTACCCGGTTTGTTTCCGCCCGTTTCGATGGCTGGCGCCTGACCAGAGGTGCGACCGATGTGTTTATGCCCATTTGAGAGGTTATCTGATCAACTTCCTGCTTCACCTCGTGGATTATTGCTGGCAGCTTATTCGGGTCGATTCCAAGCAGACGCTCTCCAATGTCATCAGGAGTATTCTCGCCTGAAATCAAAGAATTACTGAAACGGTTGGCGGTGTAGAGAAGTTTAGCGAGTGTGTCAAGTTCTTCTATGTGATTTTGATCTTCATGATGGTTGTACACTGCATCGGTAATAGATTGCTCAAGATTCCATTGTGATACCAACAAACTGCTGGCCTCCGGATGGGTGACACTGAGGTTGCCTCGTTCCAGAACCGGTAACATATCTCCATGGTACTCCTGTTCCAGTATGGATGGGTAACGATCAGGAAACGAGGTGTAGAGCAAAATTTTGCCAACATCATGGAGGAGGCCGGTCAGATATGCTTCGGCTGGATGAGGATAGTGAATTTCCTCACTGAGCGTTTTCGCCAGTACAGCTGTGAGGAAAGAATGGTACCAGAAGGCTGCTATATCAAGTGCTTTGATGCTATCCAAATTACCAAACGTTTCATGAACAGAAACAGAGATTGCCAGGTTTCTTACCGTGTCTATTCCAAGGTAGATTACCGCCTGCTCAATATCGGTGAATTTATTGCGGGCACCGATAAAGGCTGAGTTTGACAATTGGAGAATGCGTGCACTGATGGTGGCGTCTCGGGCCACGATAGTGCCGATTTCTCTGAGGTTGCGATCGTTACTGTTACATTTGTCAATCAGCTCTATTAGGGTCTGCGGCAGACTTGGAAGCTTACTGACGTCAATAATTGCAGATGATTGGGTTGAGATTGGATCCATAAGTGAAAGTCTCCTGAAAAAAATATAGCCTTATATCTTTATCGACCAACACCAGCCGCTGCTTTAACAGATTGTGTTGAAGAGGTAATGGTCCGGAATGCATGCGTAGCCACCTATATAATTGTTTTATCAGAAAGAAAGGTTAATTACCAGATATTATTGGTTTTTTGTGGTATAAAACCAAATTCTTATATCTTTTTAAAGGGCAGAGAGGGTTTCTCGGATTGCCTTGGGGTGATGATCTCTTCGGTTTATCGTTTCAAGGAAAAGGCGTACATGGTAAGAAAGATTTTGTCACTCCTATCGAAATGATCATGGGCAATGCGAAAAGAAAATGTGCCATTGGCAGAATGTGGAAATGGCAGATGAACAGCTTTACTGTTTGCACTGTCTGCTATACCTTCGGACTGATAACAGACCGCACACATACGATGTAAATTTATTGTCCAATCTCCACATATAGAAAGGTGGGAAAATGTTTAAATTCTTACATGCAGCCGATGTTCACCTGGATAGCCCGTTACGGGGCTTGTCCCGTTATGAATCTGCACCGGCAGAAGCGATTCGTGGTGCATGTCGGAGAGCCTTTGAGAATCTTATCGATCTGGCCATCGAAGAAAAAGTTGCCTTCGTTTTATTGGCAGGTGATCTCTATGATGGAGATTGGAAGGATTACAGTACCGGCATATATCTGAGTCGACAGATCGGCAGATTAAGCCAACATGACATAATGGTTTATGCTGTAGCTGGTAACCATGATGCTGCCAATAAAATGACCAAGGCCCTGGACGGCCCGAAAAATCTGAAGATTCTCTCTTCCAGAAAGGTGGAAACAATTAGGCTTGATGAGATGTCAGTTGCAATTCATGGCCAAAGCTTCGGGACACAGCATGTAGATAAGAATCTGGCTGCAGGATATGAGGCAGCAAAAAGGGGACTATTCAATATCGGGCTGCTTCATACCAGCCTTGATGGTCGGGAAGGTCATGCAGTGTACGCACCCTGTGACCTTAATGATCTTCGATCAAAAGGCTACCAATACTGGGCTTTGGGACATGTTCATAAACAGGAAATTGTCTGCAGAGATCCCTGGGTTGTCTTTTCCGGTTGTATTCAAGGTCGTCATATTCGTGAAACAGGATCGAAAGGGTGTATGCTCGTTCACGTTGATGATGGTCGAGTCACTGAAGTAGCCAACATGGCCCTGGATGTTCTTCGCTGGGTTCAGTGCAGCGTTGATTTAACAGATGTTTCAGATCTACAAGAAGTTCTGGAGCGGACTCGAAGAGCCATTGAAAATGAGCGGGGAGCGGCAGATGGCCGGCTTCTGGCAATGCGTATCAATTTTGAAGGGGCTACAGAAATATGCGAAGAATTATCTGCCTACCCGGAACGCTTGAAACAGCAGATTCGAGCGCTCGCTGCTGAAATCGGTGGTCATGATCTGTGGATTGAGCGAGTCGAAAATTCAGTCGTTGGAAAACTCGATTTACGCTCTGTGCTAACGGCTGACAGCTATCTAGCAAAGCTGCTCACAGAGATAATGGCAACTCCTCAAAATCCTGATGAGATAGAAAGGCTCCAGGAGGTAGTTGAAAGTATCATGCATAAAATTCCGCCAGATGTCTTTGACGCCGGTTCTATCCTGAAACTGGATGACCCTCAAACCATGGCGCGGCTGGTTGATGAGGCCAAGCATATGCTCATTGGCCGGCTTTTGACTGAGGGAGGTGAGTGATGAGAGTCGATCGCCTTGATTTACTTGCCTATGGTCAATTTACCGAAAAGACACTGAACCTTGACGAAGGAGATTTTGGACTGCATCTGATTTATGGAGACAACGAAGCGGGAAAGAGCACCTCGTTGAGGGCGTTCATAGCTCTGTTGTTTGGTATTCCATCTCGTACTAATGACAATTTTCTCCACCCCAATCCGCAACTGCGGGTTGGCGGAAAGCTCAGACTCTCTGATGGCCGCTCAATAGAATTTGTTCGAAGAAAGGGTACGAAAGGCACCCTGCTCGATTATCGTACTGATGCTACGCTGGACGATTCCGCACTTATACCGTATTTGCCGGGAAGTGTAGATGAAAACCTTTTCAAGAAGCTGTATGGCATTGATCATCGAAGATTGGTGGCAGGCGGTCAGGAGTTGTTGAACCAGTCAGGTGACGTCGGGCAGGCGCTTTTCAGCGCAGCAGTCGGCACCGAGAGCCTTCGAAAAATATTAATGGACCTGCAAAATGGTGCAGAAGAACTCTTCAGGCCCCAAGCTTCAACAAGGATTATTAACCAGGCGATATCTCATTATAAGAGAGCACAAAAGCGGATTAAGGATTCAAGCCTCCCCGTTTCGGAATGGAAAAGACTTCAGGCGGAGCATGCTGAGATACTTTTTGGAATTAAAAAAATCGAAAAGGATCTTAATACCACGAACAAAGAGAAGTCTCGTTTGGCACGGGGCGCCAGGGTAGCGGGGGCACTCGCTGAACGGCGTGCATTGTCTGTTCGGATCGAAGAATTGGGCGAGGTATTAGTTCTTCCGGAGGACTTTGATGACAACAGAAAAACTGCCATCAGCAAATACCAGGCGGCAAAAGAGACAAGAGAAAAAGCTGAAGCGAAATTGATGAGACTGGTGAGGGAATCAGAGTCCATCGTAATTCGTCACGAACTGCTGGATAATGAGAACGCTATCATGGCTATCCATAAAGAGCTGGGGGCTGTCGAAAAAACAATCCAGGATCGCCCACAGCAGGATGGCAAGCGGCGCTTGTTGAGAAATGAAGCTGAAACCCTGCTGAAAGGGGTTCGTCCTGATATTGACCTGGTGAGAGCTGATCAGTTGCGGCCGCTGCTCAATAACAGAAAATGGGTTTCAAGCCTGGCTCACCAATATGGACTCCTGGCCCAGAGAGATGAAGAACTTAAAGGAGGCTTGAGAGACATAAAAGATGAACAGACAGCACTGAAGAAAGAACGTGCTGAACAGCACTCTTCAGATCTTGATCTTGGCCAGTTAAAAGCAACCATTTTAACGGTTCGCAAACCGGGTGATATCGAACAGCGTTTGGCTGAGCTACAAAAAAAATCTCGTCAAGAGAGGAAGGCGTGCAGGAGGGAACTCACGCAGCTTGGAAGATTTACGGGAACAACGGAGAATCTTTTAAACGTGGCTATGCCCGTCACCGAAACGCTTGATGCCTTTGAGAAACTGATAGATGAACATACTGAAAAAGTAAAGGATCTCGAAAGGAATAGACAAAAATTCACAGAAGAAATGGAACACGCAGAGCAGAATTTAAAAGCACTGTTATTGACAGGTGACATCCCTACCGTCTCGGAGCTGCAAGAATTACGAACAATCCGTAACAGAGGGTGGCATCTGATTAAACGCAAATACATCGATAAGGCGGATGTGGAGCTCGACATTGCGGAGTATTCATTAGATTCAGCTCTTCCGTTGATCTATGAACAGAAGATAGAATCAGCAGATTATATTGCAGACCAACTCCGTATGGCGGCAGACCAGGTAGTAAAGAGGGCGGATCTTGAAGCAGTAATTGAAAACGTGAGATCACGCGTATCGATGCTCTCAGCAGAGATTAATGGTTCCGCCGGGGAGCTGCAAAATCTTTACCAGAAATGGAACACCGTATGGGAACCACTGGGGATTGAGACCGGTACACCAAGAGAAATGAAACAATGGCTCCTCAGAGTAGATAAACTTCTGGTACACGTCCAGACAGCCAACAGTGTCTCAATTGATGAGCAGAGACTCTCTGAAGAATGTAAAAAACTAAAAGAATTGATTGCCCATCAGCTGGGCTTATTCACCGAACCAGATAAGATTGGAGAAATAAGCCTTGAGGCCATGATAAACCGCTGCGAACAGTTCGTAAAACAAGAAGAAACGAGTCTTGAACGAAAGCGTCATCTGGAACACTCGCACAATGAGACAGAGGTTCGAATAAAAAGAACAGCCAACGAGCTGAAGATTGTTGAGCGGGATAAGGTAAAGTGGCGACACGAGTGGGAACAGGCCATCGAGGGATTGGGTTTAACACCTGATGCTCACCCAGAGCGCGCTACCGGTGCGATTGAGCAGCTGGTATCGTTTTTTGACAAGTTCGATAAATCAGAAGAGTTGCGAAAACGAATTTATGGAATGGACCAGGTTGAAGAGAAATTTGTCAATGGGGTCTATACCTTTTCTGAGAGTATTGGATACAAAAGGGACGGACGGGAGGCCGGTTCCATCGCTGTTCAACTGAACAGGGAGCTGAGCGAGGCGCGTGAATTGCGGACAAGCCTGGATAAAAATAAGATTCAGCGTCATGAGCTGATTGGAGAAATAGAAGATACCAACATTACGATTAAGCTGGCAGAGGATCAGTTAGCATTACTGAGAGCACAGGCTCAGGTTAAGACCGATGATGAGCTGATTTTAGTCTGTGAACGTTCAGCGAAGAAGAGAGCGCTGCAGTTAAAACTTGATATGCTTGAGCAGGAGCTGACACGCAATGGAGATGGCTTGAGTATTGCAGAACTGGAGATAGACGCTCAGGAACTGGACATCGATACATTAGAGGGTGAACAGAAACGGATTTCTCTTGAACTGGCAGAGTTGTATGCAAAGAGAGATGATCTGCGAGATAAACGCCAAACAGTACAAAATGAGATTACCTCCAAGGATGGAAATGCTCAGGCTGCGGAAGCATCAGAGGAGGCCGAACAGCAGCGAGCCAGGATAGTATCCGGAACTGAGGACTATTTACGCTTGAAAATCGCAGGCCTGATCCTTGAGCAGCAGATTGAGAATTATCGAAAGGAAAATCAGGCACCGGTTCTTGCCAGAGCAGGCGTGCTTTTCTCAAAACTTACGCTTGGATCCTATGCACATCTTCGAGATGAGCTGGATAATACCGGTAAACCGGTTCTATTGGGTGTTCGTCCAAATAATGATGAAGTGTCAATAGAGAGGATGAGTGAGGGTACCAGGGATCAACTCTATCTGGCGCTTCGATTGGCGACCCTTGAGCTGCATCTGAAAAAGGGAGAGCCGCTGCCCTTTATTGTTGATGATATACTTATTGCTTTTGATGACAATCGAACGAGGGTATGCCTTGAAGTTCTGGCAGAACTCTCAGCCAGCACCCAGGTGTTACTGTTTACCCACCACCGAAGGGTTGTTGAACTGGTTGACAGCGTCAATGTAAAAGAGGGAATTTATAAGCATGAACTATAGATAGGGTGCCAGCTTAAACCTTGATAAGAGATGTACCTATGGTATCAGTTTTTACATCTGTTGATTTTTTCCACCCGTAACCAAAGACTGCCTGTCTGGGGCAGCTCATTGCAGGAGTGTCAGCCCACCTCACTGCTTACCGCTTTGACATAGTTGGGACAGTCCATATCCTGACTGGCCACATAGCCCATGTCAAGGTTGATAAACCATCGCTCTGTTTTGCCATGCAGATCGCAACTCCATAACCATTTTCTTTGAGGATCAAAGAAGGTGCCTGTCTGCTCGGGTGATTCATTCAGCAGGCTCAGCAGTTCATCAAGGGTCGGCAGTCGCCATGAGCATAGACCACCAAAATGATTCCTGTTCAAGGAGGAGATATAGCTGTGGGCTTCCTGCCAGTTCAACGGGTAGGGGCTTCCCGTCTTTTGCCATGATCGGCTTGTAGCCCTATCAACAACAACATCTGACTTGATGTCAAAATCGTTAACAATATATTGTATGGGGCGATGCAGATTGGTCAGCTTAAAGGTTTTAAGCGCTCGTCGTCCGCACTGATTTTCCGGTGAAAATCTGATCTCAGAGATCGGCAGTGATGCTGTGCCTTCACGTTTATTTGTCTTTTCGGGTGGTGAAAACTGAAGTCGTTCAAGGGCATCTATCATTTCCCCTGCACTTTGAAATCGATGATCAGGATCCCAGCTCAATCCTTTTCTAAAGAAATCATCCCAATTTTTACTATAGGCAGGATTAATCATGGAGAGCGGAAAGCTCTGCATTCCTGGAAGTGTTCCGGTAAGCATCCGATAGAGGAGCACGGCAGTGCTGTAATAATCTGCTCTTCCATCAACCTGATGGGGGTTCTTTTTCTGCTCTGGAGGGCTGTAATAGGGTGAGCCGATCTGCATGTTGGCAGGACCCGAAAATGAGAGGCCGTCAACAAGTGCCATACCAAAATCACATACTTTGACGAGGTCGTTATCGGTTATAAGAATGTTGTGTGGCTTGATATCTCGATGGATTACCCGATTGTGATGCAGATATTGGAGTGCATCGAGGATCTGTTTCCCATAATGAATAACTTTTTCAGGCCTGATCTGGCGGGAAGGTTCCTCCAACTGGAAACTCTCTCCGATCATTATTCCAAGGTTATTACAATAATACTCCATTACAAAAAAAGAGCGTCCCTGTTCATCGGTATCGAAATCCCAGACAGTGGTCAGGTTGTGATGGTTAAGCGCGGCGAGCGTTCTTGCCTCCGACAGAAAAATAGCTTCCAGCGCCTCATACCCAAGTGTAATTTCCAGTGGCTCCGAGGGCTTGAGTAATTTCAGTGCTACTATCTTGTCGATCGTTGGCGATAATGCCTTGTACACAGTGCCCATACCCCCTTTCCCGAGGCGTGTAAGCAAGGTGTATTTGCCTACCGATTGTCTTTTCTTGACCATTTCAGTCTTCGCGCGTTGTGAGGTGGAAAGTTATGTTGTTTCAAGAGCTTGATCGTTGTGTCGACGTCGTATGGAACCTGACGGATCTTACAATCATTTGCCGAAGAGTCCCAGACAGCGTACTTGGCTTTATCGTTGAGACTGTCACGTGGTTGACCGACGCTGCCGACAATAAAGAGATATCTGTTTCTCGGATCGAGCCTTACCGATCCAAAATCTATCTTTTTATTAATTATTTCCCCGGTAAACATTTGTTCGAAAAGATTAAGCGTGTGGGTATGGCCAGCAAAACAGAGCATTTCCGGATAACCCTGGAAGATCCTGGTCAGTCTGACATCTGATGGGGCATAGAGGTACTTGGTGATTGAGGACGGCGGGCAGCCATGGCAGAAGCGGGCATTGCTCCTGATAATCACCGGCTGGAGAGCAGCAAGCCAGGCTAAACTCTCTTCAGACAAAAGAGATCTGCTGATATCAAGAGACTCCTGGGCGAGAAAGTTGAGTCGAGCGTAATAACTGGGACTGATCAAGGCCAGTTCATGATTTCCCATAACCGACCCAACATCTCTTCTGATCAGCTCAAGAACAACCTTTTCCGGTTCGGGGCCATAACCGATGTTATCTCCCAGAGAGATGATGCCATCGATTTGCTGCTGCTCGATGTCTTCAAGTACGGCTTCAAAGGCACGATAATTTCCGTGTATATCAGACAGGATCGCAAGGCGCATTTAATCTCTGGAACAGCCCTGAACTCTTGTGAGCAGGCCTATTGGTTTAATCCATACTGATAACTCAGCACTGAAACTGATGATGATAGATGCTCAGGTGATTACCGACGGATAAAAATAACTCAACTTCCATAGAGAAGTTCGCCGCCTGAGAAACCAAGACCTCCGCAGACACCAAGACTGACGAGGTAGATTATCAGCATTTTTTTATGCGGCGCACCGTTATTTTTTTGAATAACTCCGTAGGCAAGAAGAACTGCTAAAACAATTCCAAGGATCATTTTGATAACGATCCACTTGCTAATATCACCGGCAAAGACATGTTGCCAGTCCAGTAATCCGGCAATATAAACCGGTACAATTGAAAGGAGGGACAGGAAAATACAATGGTAGGCAGATTCCCCGAGATGTTTGTCGGGCCATTTAAATTCAGCTAAAGAGAAGGCAACTGCTCCAATTACCAGTCCCATTGGTGCATGGACGACGATCGGATGGATAGGATGAGTTATGCCAATGGTTTGTAAAAATGCATAGAAGCTTTCTATCATGGATTTCCTCCGGCTGTTGTCAGAATATCACAGGTAATGGATTGTAAATGGGAGTGTATCTATTTATCAAAGTTTTGTGTCTTTCACTATAAAATCACAGTGATTTTGATGCGCCACCGCGTAATTCTGATACTACTAATCATTATCAATAAGAGATAAAGTCATGTTGTGCATTATATTTTACGGATTGGATTAGAATTTTTTGTAATGAACAGCATCCATATGGTTACCGCTGCGAGGCGGCTAAAGCTGCGATTCATAATCCTTGCCGGCTTAACCTAGCTGTTGGTGCTGAGCCAGGAATACATATCAGCGGCATCCTGCCTGGTGACTTTTTTTTCCGGATACCTCGGCATGATGGGGGAGTCTGCATCTCTGATGGTAGCAAGAAACCTTCTGAAACTCAGTTTTTCTGTATTAATTACTGGAGCTTTTCCATCGCTACCATGAAGGCCGTGGCAGCCATAACAATTATTCATCATGTACCAGCGTTTTCCGTCATCGGCATTGCCCTTTGGTGCACTGCATGCTGCAAGAGCGAGAATGACGGCGATTAGTACAAAGATCGGGAGAGAAAAATTCCTGACATGGAGCATCTACGGTTCCTCCTGGTAAAAGGAATAGCTCATGGGGTTCCTGCAGCTGCAGGATTGGAAATTTGGCCGTATTACAACGTATCGAAAGACGGAAAACTTTGCAACGCTTTGTTATATGATGAATTTGTCCGGTTCATTAAGCATGCTGAGCCAGCTCTGTTCCACTCTGCTGAATACCGAATCCCAGCTGAAGTATGATAATTTGGTTTCTTTGTCATTATCACCTCGGTGTTGAGGAAGACGCTGTTCGAGGGAATGCTTGAGTGAATCAATAAACCGTTGTTCGTCCGCCAGAAGAGAGGTATCGCTGCATAAAACCGTGGGTCTCTCAATCAGGATCAATTGATTCGTTTTCAGGCGATTTTTAATTTCTCTGGTGCCGGGGAGGTCGGTCGTAATGACCGTGCAGCCACAGGCAAGGGCTTCCAGGACGACAAGTGGGAGCCCCTCGTGGAGAGACGGGAGAATAAAAATCTTTGAACTCCGCATCAGCTGGGCAAGGTTTTGCTGAGACATCATGCCATGGAGAGAAACCTGAGGCCCAAGTATGGCGGCAGCAGCTCGGCATTCTTCATATTCCCTTCCCGAGCCGCTTCCCACCAGGTGAAGGTGGTATCGATGAGCGTCCAATTTGGTCAAGGCTCTCAAGAGCCAGGGAACCCCTTTTGCCCGGCTGATTTTCCCGGCATAGAGCATGTTGACTGGCCCTGCATGTCTTCTGCCTTTGTCAGCATAAAAAATATCCTTATTATAACCACCACCTGCTATATCAATTCGGTCTGCTGGTAATCGATAGGTATCTATGATCTCATTTTTCTGCTCAGAGCTCAAAGCGAGCACCTTATCAATGCGATGACATCCTTCAAGTACCTGTTTTTTTAAGTGAGGACACTGGTTAAATTGCCTGAGTTCAGAGCCATGACAACTGGTGATTAATGGTATGTCGGGAAACAGATCTTTGACCAGGGTACTGAGGAGCCAGAGATGATGACTGTGTATAATGTCGGGATTATGGTGCAAAACCATTCTTGTTAAAGGTTCTGTAAACCTCCTGAGATAGTGTTGTACTTCATTAGTGTCGAGATCCTGAAACCTCCTGCTTGGATAAGGCATCACATCACTCATTCCGATGATCATTTCTGAGCCGTTGTCAGGCTCAAAATATACAAGATCACAGTTATCGGGCGTGATACCAGGCAGAGTAACGGTGCAGCCGTCCTGGACAGCGGCAACGAGCACATTATCATATCCGTTGCGGGCAGATTCACGAAGGATTGCCTGCAGGTATATGCCGCTGCCGGTTGAGTCGGGACGCTGACCGATGACATGGAGAACCTTCAATCTCTTAATCCTGGCTGTTCTATTTTAAAAGAGGGGTCCGACTTCACTGTTTGCTGGTGTTTTTCAAAAAGAGATTTCAGCACCAGCTTCCTGTTGTTTTCCGCCTGGTTGAGCATGATGACAAAAGGGTCTGAAGAGAGCCGAGAGTTGAAATAGCCACCATAACAGAAGACGTCTGTTAAGGTACCTGACTTAATGCTCATCTTGTTTTTTTGGGGAAGAAGATGACGGTATGGACTGAACGCTTCCAGTACTGACAGCATAAAAAAGGGGCTTACTCTGGTTCGGCGGGACAATCCGGAGCCTTCGTAAATCTTCATATCACGAGTACTGATACTAAAACGTTCTTCCAGGACCCGGAGCAGTGCCAGCCTTCCTTTTTCCCATGTTGCCGGGTATCCAAACAGTGCAACTCCACAACTGAGAAAGAGCTGATTGGCAATGAAATTATTTGAAAATTTCAGACAATCCTGTACCAGCTCCTTGACGCTCCTGGGGCTGGTGAAGGTATAGATAAGAATGCAGTTGTCGTCAACCGTACCAGACTTGATATTATTACGAACGTTTACCCCTTGGTTGGCGAGAAAAGCTGCAAACAGTTCCCCCGTGTAGCGAAGGCTGATATTGATATCCCTGTTAGAACTGAAAGCGTTAATATTAACGCGATGGCGGCCAGGTCCCAACTGCCTGCCGAGGAATTCTGTCAGTTCCAGTAACGGTGTCTGGGGCTCTCCGGAGGTTACCGTCTGGTCACCATCGACCTGGATGGAGAGTGAGTTGAAGTTGACGGCAACAGCACCGTTTGGCACATCATAGGGATTCTCGCTTCCCTCTGAACCATCGGCCGGCATCGAAACGGAAAAGCTTGAGTCGTCAATAACTATCTCAGTTACCTGCCTGATATTTCGAGCGTTCAGTTCACGGGCAATAGCTGCGATGTATTCAGAACTCAGGAAGGGATCACCATATCCCTTGATGTACAGTGATGTTCTGTTTTTGAGGTAGAACTCTGTTTTATAGTGATGGGACGGACCAAGAAGATCGAGGGCGACGAGTGAGGTGGCGATTTTTATGATTGAGGCCGGTATAAAAAGAGAGTGGAGGTTGAGTTCACCGGTAATTGATCCGTTTGAAGTAACAACAAAGCCGCCGTTTTCGATGAGTTCGGTGGGAGACGCCTCAGCCTCAGCACCACGCACAACCTGAAAGTGAAAAAGCCAGGTCCATAGACAGAGAAAAAAGATCAGAGTGCTGGACCCGGCTTTATGCGGACTCATAAATTTATGATGTACTGAGCCTCTAAATAATTGGCAGGTTGGCCATGGATCTGGCGATCTCCTCGGCAGGATAATCGTAGTCATGGAGCATTCCTGCAAAATACCTGTCATAGGAGCCCATATCAATCAGGCCATGCCCTGAGAAATTAAACAGAATTGTTTTTGGCTCATCAAGATCCTGTGTGGCCTCCATGATTGCACCTCTGATTGCGTGGCAGGTTTCCGGCGCCGGGATGATACCTTCTGTTTTTGCAAAGAGCACACCGGCTTCAAAACATTCAAGTTGTTGTAATTTGATAGGATCGACAATGTTCTCCCTGACCATTGCTGAGACGATCGGGGCCATTCCATGATAGCGAAGACCACCCGCATGGATGCCTGGTGGTATAAAATCGTGTCCGAGCGTATACATGTAAAGAAGTGGAGTCGTCTGGGCAACATCACCAAAATCATAGGCAAGTTTGCCTCCGGTAAGTGAGGGACAGGACGCAGGCTCGGTACCGACAAAGCGAATTTTTTTGCCATCCAGATAGTCGGGTATATAGGGCACAGCCAGGCCGGCAAAGTTTGACCCCCCGCCGCAACAGCCAACAATGACGTCTGGATATTCTCCGGCAATTTCCATCTGTTTCTTGGCTTCAAGGCCAATAATTGACTGGTGTAATAGTACATGATTGAGGACCGAGCCGAGGGCGTACTTGGTATCTTCTCTGCTTGCTGCGTCTTCAAGCGCCTCAGAAATTGCAATTCCAAGTGATCCGGGTGTGTCAGGCATCCGTTCCAGAATTGACCTGCCGATATTGGTCTCATTACTTGGGCTGGCAATAACCTCTGCACCAAATGTCTGCATGATCGATTTACGGTAGGGTTTCTGGTCGAATGAGACACGCACCATGTAAACCTTGCATTCCAGGCCAAACTTGCTGGCAGCAAAAGAAAGAGCGCTTCCCCATTGCCCTGCTCCTGTCTCCGTTGCAAGCCTTTTAACACCTTCCTGCTTATTGTAGTAGGCCTGAGCAACTGCTGAATTGGGCTTGTGTGATCCGACTGGTGAGACGCCTTCGTTCTTAAAAAAAATCTTCGCCTTGGTATTGAGCGCTTTTTCGAGGCTCGAAGCCCTGACAAGTGGAGAGGGACGCCATATTTTAAGCACTTCAAGTACTTCCTCGGGAATGTCAATGAAGCGATCGGAAGACATTTCCTGTTCCAGCAGTCCCATCGGAAAGACCTGTGCCAGTTTTTCAGGGCCCATGGGTTCATTGGTTTCCGGATCAAGCGGTGGCTGCATGCCATTTGGCATGTCCGGAACAACATTGTACCATTGGGTGGGCATCTCATCATCACGTAAAACGATCTTCTTGGTCATGACTACTCCTTTTGTGTAATAACCGGATGGAAGCACTCTAAAGCGCAGGTTTTATGCATCAGTTAAAAACCTTCTTTACCATAGACAGAGGATGTCCGGCAAGTGGGATTATGTGTCAAGTTCCTGCCAGTCTGTTTTACATACAGAACTGCTTAACAGTTCTTCTTCACTTTTTTCAAGGATATGTTCCAGGGCCTTCAGTGGTTTGATACCAGGTGAACCACTTCTGGTGATAATTTTCATGGTGATTTCCGTGATCGATACCACCTCTATGGTGTCAATCATCGGTCTGATATCAATCTCTTTAACGCGCCCCTTTCTTTTTCTTGAAATAATAAAAGAGGCTGCAGTCAGAAAAGATTTGAGTTTGTTCTGTTCGTCTTCGCCCAGACCATGCTCAAGCGAGATGGTATAGGCAGTTTTTAACTCCTGTGGAGCTTTACCTTGAAATGGGCCTATTTCATTAATGGAAATGCCGTCCGGTAGCACTTCTGTCAGCAGTGCAGACTGGGCCTGACTGTTCTCGAGAGGGGCGGGCAGTTCCATGATAAAAAACTCGCAGAGGCTTTGTGTTCCCACGGGAAGTGCAGGGCTAAATGATACTTTTGGTGATGGATTGTAGCCTTTTGAGAAGTTGGTCCTGATTTTTGCTCGTCTCAAGGACCGAAAGATAATCTGAAGAAACTCAAGGTGTCCCAAGTAGCATATGCTGCCGGAACGTGAATACGATACCAGGTATTTGAATTTTCCTTCCGGCTCTGTTTGCTCACTTTCACCGGCAGCATCTGATTTCTTGACTGCGGTGGTGTCTGTCTGCACGTTATGGACGATCGGCTGTATTGTCTCGAAATCGCAGAGACCGCACTGCTGGCAGCCATGGTATCTGCAATCCGGGGTGTATTCTCCTTTTACTGTTTTCTCAAGTTCCTCGAGCAGAAATGCATCTTCAACACCAGTACTGAGATGGCTCCAGGGAAGAACCTCGTTTTTTTCTCGCTGTCGAAGATAAAAATCGAGATCGACTTCGCACTTTTCAGCACATTCCAGCCAGCGCCGGAGGTTAAAGTGTTCGCTCCAGCTGTCCAGTCTGGCTCCCATTCGCCATGCGGTTACGATAAGATCCGCAAGCCGCCGGTCCCCTCGGGAAAATATCCCTTCCAGATAACTCTGTTTGGGGTCATGCCACTTCAGGTTAACCCCCCGGCGTGGCATTTTATCTTTGAGCCGGTTAATCCGTTCCTGGCTCTGGCGGATACCCAGTTGTTCTTCCCATTGAAAAGGTGTGTGGGGTTTTGGCACAAAGGTTCCGACACTTACGGTTACCCTTTTTCTGCCATGGCCCGAGACATTGCCTGCCTCCGCTGTTTTTTTTGCCAGCTCAACAATGGCATCGATATCTGCTGTCGTTTCAGTCGGTAATCCAATCATGAAATACAGTTTAATAAGATTCCACCCAAGACTGAATGCATCACGTGCTGAATCCAGCAGGTCGTTCTCTGAAATTCCCTTATTGATTGCCATCCGTAATCGTTCACTGCCGGCTTCGGGAGCAAGGGTGAAACCGGTCTTTCGTACCCGTTTGATTTCATCCATAAGATCCTGTGTCAACGTACCGACCCTCATTGACGGCAGTGAAACAGAGACATAGTCCTGACTATACCTATCCATCAGTTTCGGAAGGAGCTCAGGGAGGCAGCTGTAATCACCCGTCGATAATGACAGAAGGGCTAACTCTTCAAAACCGGAATTATCAATTCCTTTTTCCGCCAGTTGCAGGATTTGAGAAACCGTGCGTTCGCGCACCGGCCGGTAGGTCATGCCGGCCTGACAGAAACGGCATCCCCTCGTGCATCCCCTTGCAACTTCGATTCCCAGTCTGTCATGAACAATTCGGGAGTTAGGAACAATGGGATGGTACAGGTGATCGAGATGATCCAGGTTAGCTAAGATACGTTTATGTATTCTGGGCGGAACAGTATTTGGGTGTTTTATTTCGATAACACGGCCGACAGTATCATAGACAGGTGTATAGTGGTGAGGAAGATATACCCCGTCAACTTTTGAGAGTTGTTCAATCCGCTGACTGCGTGACATACCATTTTGCCGTGCATCGAGCAGAAGCTGAGTAATTTCAATAACGGCTTCTTCGCCATCTCCAAGGAGAATTACATCAAAAAAGTCGGCTACCGGTTCAGGGTTAAGCGCGCAGGTACCACCCCCAATGACAATCGGGTGATTTTCATCACGTTCTTCAGAGAAAAACGGAATCTCTGCTCTATCCAGAACGGTGAGAATATTGGTATAGCAGAGCTCGTGGGGGAGTGTGATGCCAATGAGGTCAAATTGTGCCAGCGGACGGCCTGATTCCAAAGAGAGCAGGGGTATCTTTTTTGCTTTTAGAACTTTCTCAGCATCTATATCCGGGCAATAGCATCTTTCCGCTGTTATTCCACTGCTGTTATTGAGGATATGGTAGAGTATCTGCAATCCCTGGTGCGACATGCCTATCTCATAAAGGTCGGGAAAAACCAGGGCACAATGGAGTGTGGATTTATCGTGTTTACGGTTATATATATTGTATTCCTGGCCTATATATCGACCCGGTTTATTGACAAATGGAAGAAATTCCTGGTTCTTCATGGGCTTCTAAAGTGTCTCTCTGAAATAGGTTGTTCCCTTCATGGTGGATTTTGTAGACGTCGATTGTATAGGATTTGATCTGAAATTGCGCCCCCTGATTTACCGAAAATAGGTTGACAATTCTGGATTGGATGAGTTAATGAAAGCTGTGGTGTATTAGTTTGAACAAAAATAATAGTTTACAGGGTAAGAGTTTTTTGATGAGTCGCTTGTCGATACCATTTGTTTTTTTGATGATGCTCTTTGGTGTGGCTACAGCCAATACTGATGGGCAACCCCAGAAGGGACCGCTCCTGGAGGAGATTACTCATGAAGCAGTGGCTGATAACACTGAAAAATTAATTTTCAAACTGAGCGCCACTCATTCACCGAAAATATTCAAAATAAAAGGGCAAAAGCCCCGTCTCGTCATAGACTTCTTTGATACCGGATATTCCGCTCGAGTCAAGAAAATCACTAATGCAGATGATCATTTGATAAAAAGCGTACGGATCGGGATGCATAAAGATCCGCCGAAAACCCGCGTAGTTGTAGACCTGCGAACTGAACGGGGATATGATTATAAGGTTGATTCTCAGGAGCAGGATAATAGTCTGACTATCACTTTTTATTTTGAGTCAAAGAGCACAGAACCGGTCGCTGAAGATCAAGAAACCGTCCCTGCTGTAGAATCACAGGAACCTCAAACAATACCGGTTCCGGTCATTGAATCAGCGCCTGATGATACCGTCGCACCTCCAGTCGCACAGACAGCTGAACAGTCAGTAATCCCGCCGGAAAATAACGTTTTGTCTTCTGATGAAGCTGCGGCCGATGTGACCCATACGCAGACAGTAAACGATCAGCAGGACACAGAACCGGCAGCAGAGATGGAAGTAAACATAAAGTCTCAGCAGGCGGAAGAAAGGGTAAATCAGATTATTGCCAATATAAAAGATCCTAAACCGATTCCAGCCGATCCGATACTGCTTGATGTCACTTTTGAAAGTACCGCTAATGACAGCGAGATGGTGCTTTTCAAATTAAACGATTTTTATCCTCCTATTGTCTTCGGGATTGAGAAAGGAAACCCCCGGGTAGTCTGTGATTTCCTGGATACCGGGCTCGCCAGTGATATTCAAACGGTCATTCAGACAAATGGCATATTTGTCAGTAAAATCAGAACGGCACGACACCCAAATCCAGAAAAAGTGAGGGTCGTGCTCGATCTTGTTCCAGATAAAAACTATGATCTGCAGCAGGTTTTTTTTAAGGAAGACAACCTCTTTGTTATCATAATAAGCGAGTTTGAAAAGGAATCGGTAAACGCCTTAAAGACAGTGCCGGGTTCTGTTCAGGACGAGTAGTATTTACGGAAGAAACTGACGTTTATAACCCCTTGGTATCGGGAGATTAAAGTCACTATTGCTCAGATTCGCCGGTTGAATATCACGAAATTTCATCGTTGCCTCCCCTCCGAACGCAAGTCCTGACACCGATATTTTCGTCGGTTGCAGACATTCTCCAACCGTTTGCCACTCTTCATATTTGATGACAGCCTCTGTTTTCCCCTGTTTATCTGGGATGGCCCGTTCTATGATTCGCTGTTGGTCAAAGTTTATAAGCGTGAATTCCTTTGGGTAGGTAGTATCTGGACCATCGGCAACACTGAACCAGATTCCCCGATTATCACTATCTGCGTATATGCCTAAGACATAGGGCGCAGTTGACAGCGGTCGCCCTGCCAGCCATGCTCCCCACTCCCCGGCAAGCAGTGCTATCGGGATTTCATGCCTGATGGCAAATGACCGAAGGCTGCCTTTCTTGAATATTCTTTTAGATATATCGATAGACTGAAACCAGTCCCCATTGCTTGACAGGGCATAGAGAGGCTGGTTTAACGGGGTAACCGCGGTGAACTGCAGGGAACTCGGCAACAGGGTTTTAAAATACCCGGAAAATGAAGTCCGATTGAGGGAATGGTTCCAGTCAACGATGACCTTACCATCGAGGCTTGTGGGGCATGGACCGAAACTGTTCTGGTGGGAGATAAAACGCTGTTCCAGCCGAGAGTATTCATCTCCTTCGAAAGCGATGCCAAACGGCTTGCGGGCACATCCCGAAAGAGAAACAACTGAGAGAAACAGCAGCAATAACCACGCTTTTCGGAATATATTAAGGTTTGCTGAAGGTATCAATTTTGTTTTGGACCATTGATTTTTTTTCCTCATCCTCAAAACGCTCAAAGGCTGATTTATAGGCCTCAAGGGCCTTGTCGGCCATACCCAGGGACATGTAAACATCGCCAAGATGATCATAAATGTGTGGATCATCAGGCACCAGCTCGAGCGCTTCTGTCAGCTCATCTCTTGCTGTTTCCAGGTTGCCAAGTTTAAAATGTACCCAACCGAGACTGTCCTGAATATATCCGTTACCAGGTTTGAGCTCCATGGCACGTACGATATAGACCAAAGCCTGCTCAAGATTACGATCCGTATCAGCCCAGCTGTATCCAATAAAATTGAGGGCTTCAGCGTGATCCGGATTATGTTCAAGGAGCCGCTCCATTGCCTCGATAGCTTCTTCAAGCTGGTCTGTGCGTTCAAGCTGAAGGCCATATTCGAACAAAAGTTTCTCGCTGTCTGGGAAGATACTGATGCCCGTGACCAGAACCTCAGTCGCACGGACACTCTGACCATTTTCCTGGTAAAGGGATGAGGCCAGAATATAGAACAACTCCTTTTGTGACTCCTTGTCGTCAAGGTATCGCTGCAGGAGCTCAATGCCTTGTTCAATCTGGTCAGTCTGGTGATAGATTCTGCTTTGCAGAACCACACTGTCTTCAAACTCATCATCTGATGGATTAATTTTTGATAACATTTCAAGGGCAGCTGTCCACTCTTCTGCTTCCATGTAGAGGACAGCAAGAAGATATCTGGCTTCAGAATTATCTGTCACTTCCAGAACTGATTCCAGATTCTCTCTGGCTTTGTTATTGTTGCCATTTCGCAGGTAAAGCCGACTGATTATAAGAGATATTTTTTCTGGATTCCTGCTCAGTTCTCTTGCAACGCTCAGCTCTGCAACCGCTTCTTCCTCTCTGTCCAGTGCCAGCAGTGCCTGTACAATCGTAAAGCGTGCTCTCTCATCGGAATCATCCTGCACAAGCAGTTCCTGCATAACTTCTATAACTTTTTCATATTGCTTGTGTTGCAGATGAAATTCACCAATCTCATAAACGAGATCAATGGAATAATTCAGTTCCAGAGCTGCCCTGTATTGCTCTTCCGCTTCACTGTTTTTATCAAGCTGATCGGCTATGCGGGCAAGATAGAGCCTGGCAAAATATGCTTCCTGATCAATTTCGAGTAATTTTTTAAAATATGTTGTGGCGTTTTTAAGCTCTCCTGACTGGGTCAGGAGAATTCCCATTCGAAGAAGTGCCTGCCCGTTTTCCGGATCCGAAGAAATTATTTCCCGATACTGTTCAATTGCCTTTGACTCATTTTTCTGCTGGATATAAATACGAGCCAGGAGCGCCCGCTGGTTATTATCTTCAGGTGTCTTTTCAAGGTTTGCGAGCAGGAGATTGATGGCCTTGTCGGGGGCATCCATCTTGAGGTAGAGGATCGGAAGTTTTCTCTCTACATAACTACCTGTCGGATCACAAACCAGGGCCTTCTGATAGGCATCCAGGGCCTCCTCATAACGCTGATAATATTCCTCATGAGTACCCCAGAGAAAATAAAAATAAGAGCATGAGGTATCGCGACTTTCAGATTCGGCTACTTCCAATGACGGTACGTTAGCGTGCGATCCGCAGGATATCAAGGTAGAAAAGAGCAGCAGAGCAGTAAGACTCTGGTACATATTTTTCGGTCTGGCAGGTATTTTCATTCCGGTCTGGTACCGTATGTTTCATCTAATAAACGAACAGTGTGTTTTCTCACAAGGCTGCTTACTTGATTAATCGTTTGAGCCCCATCGATTCTTCTGATAGAGGGAAGGTGTAAATCTTTAAATATTCTGTCAACTTTTTTTAATGATTCCAGTTGTTCAAAATCGTTGAGGCGATCTCCTCTGGAGATGGTGATTCTGTTAATACTCTCCTCAGCATCGATCTCAAAGATGAAGGCAAGATCAGGAGCCGGTGCAAAGTTGTTCTGCTCTATTATCATCAGCGGATCAAGCCCTGCGGCTCCCTGGTAGGCCGCAGTGGACAGATAATATCGATCACAAAGTACGATCCTGCCTTTTTTAAGGGATGGGATGATCAGTGTCTCCACATGCTCACGTCGATCAGAGAGAAAAAGCTCAAGCTCCTGCTCGAGAGTGACCGCCTGCCGGTTCTGATAGAGTTCCCGTATGCGCTGTCCAAATGGGCCCTGAGTCGGTTCGCGGGTAGTGGTTACCTGAAACCCCTTGTCCTTCAGAAAGCTCTCAAGCAGGCTGATCTGAGTTGATTTGCCGGTACCGTCAATACCTTCAAAAACTATAAGCAAACCGTGTTGTGGAGTAATCATAAGACCTGTAAATTGACCTGCTGATATCGTTATTGGTAGCTAAGGGCTTTCCCGTCTGTTTTGAGCGATCATTGTCATTGTTTCCATAGCCATGTTGAGACTGTAATTATTACCACAACCTTTACCTGCATAATTATAGGCAGTAGGGTGAGCAAAACAAATAATGGTATAATAATTCTTTTCCTATCCTAAATCGAAAGCACGCTGTTGTGCCAACGGTTACCGCTGTGGTTGTTTGATTCGGCACACTATTATTAAAGGTATCATAGTTTTACCTCTGTTCAACCTGTATCAAATGCAGAAACCAGATGAGTGATTTGAGGATTGCCCTGGTCGATGATAATAGCAATAACATCAAATCGTACAGGTGCATCCAGTAGCTTGTGCTGGACAAGATAGTAACTCGCAACACGAATTATTTGTTGCTGTTTGGCTGGGGTAACTGCTTCTTCAGGCCGGCCAAAGTGATCGGATCGTCTTGTTTTCACCTCTACAAATACCAAGGTTTCCCTATCCTTTGCAATTATATCAATTTCACCGAATTTGTCCCTGAAATTCCTGGCGATAAGTGCAAGACCCTTTTCAAGGAGGAATCTGGCTGCAATATCTTCACCTCGTTTACCGAGATTAATCCGTTGTTTTGACAAACTCCTTAACTCCTCTAAAAGTGAACCGGTGCTCAGGGCAGGGGCCAAATTGCTCTATCGCCGCTTTATGTTGGCGGGTCGGATAACCTTTATTGGAGATGAAATTGTAATGAGGGTATTTTTCATGAAGTATCTTCATGATCTCATCCCGGGTGATTTTGGCTATGATTGATGCCGCCCCGATGGTTGCACTGCGAATGTCGCCTTTGGTCAATGTTTCCTGCGGAATATCGAGTGGTACTCCAAAGGTGCCGTCAACCAGAATAAAATCGGGGGAAGATGTTTTTTCTGACAATTCCAGAATACTCTTTTTCATGGCCAATAATGAAGCCTGAAGAATATTTATCTGATCGATAGTCCGGGGAGAGACAATACCGATACCTATTGCGGCCATAGCCGTTAAAAGTGTGTCTCTGAGCTTGTAACGCTGTTTTTCAGAGGTTGTTTTTGAATCACAGAAGAGCGCGGGATCACAGGAGTCGGGAAGGATGACACAGGCAGCAACAACGGGACCGGCGAGAGGACCTCTGCCAACTTCATCGGTGCCTGCGATATGGGCAAAGCCTCGTTTTAAAAGCATCCGCTCAAACTGAAAATTATCAGCTGGCCCGGATGCTTCGGGTAGAAAATGCTTCACCCTCGAGAAAAAGTGCTGACCCGTCACCTGCTCTAGTGGCGGATCAGCGAGTTTATATGCTTCGTTGCAGAAAAAATCTAGCGGATACCGCGCTCGCGAATACGTGCTGCCTTGCCGCGTCGTTCACGAAGGTAATAGAGACGGGAACGCCTGACTCTGCCTCGTGTAACCAGTTCAATTTTTTCAATTCTCGGATTGTGCAAAGCAAAGGTTTTCTCTACTCCGACACCGTGAGAAATCTTACGGACGGTATAAGAGGCATCCATGGCACCACGCTTTCGCTTGATAACAACACCCTGGAAAATCTGGACACGCTCTTTGCTTCCCTCAATAATGCGGATATGAACCTTTACCGTATCTCCTGGACGGAATTCGGGGTGATCCATTCGCATCTGCTCCTGATCGATTCTATCAATAATTGTACTCATGCTCTTCTCTTTTTATGAATCAGTTGACGGGTTATTTAGTTAATTTGTCTTAAGTGTTCTACATTCCCAGCAGGCGGTCAAGGATAATCGACACTGCTGATCGAACTGATAAATGGTTATATGTTGAATTACCGCAAATTGGCGGTAACGTTGCATCCGCGTTTTCCATAATTTCTGCTGCTATCCCATGTGCTGTGCCGAACAAAAGGAGAACAGGTGACAGGTTATTCTCTATATGGTGCTTGAGATCCTCATATCTTACTTCATTTTTCTGCTTTTTGGCACTGGTTGTGACAACAAGTGGAGACATCCCGGTTCTGGCACCGATATCTTCTATAACGGCATCAAGGCTTTCAGCGGTTCTGATAAGAGACAGGGCCTCTTTACGGGCAGGATTGTAACGTGCCCCATATCCATTGAGCCAGTGATCTACAATTTCGTTAATCAATTCATGCTGATCTTCATATGGCGTAGCCACGTAATAATTATTTACACCATAGGTCCTGGCAGCCCGGGCTATGTCGTGAAGATCAAGATTTGTTACCGCCGACCCGATTGTTTCACCTGATTTGTTGGTCACCGGGTGATGCAATAAGACAATGTCGAGACATCCGGACTGTTGTTTCATGAGGGTCCGGCACCTTTTTTTATGGCTGAAATATCTTTATCAAGCCCGTGTTTGCGTAATAATTTCATTTCGCTATCGCTGAAGCACGATGCTTTTATCAGATCGGGCCGTCTGCATAATGTTCTTTTGACTGAAGCCACTAAACGATACTGCTCAATTCTCTTGTGGTCTCCGCTCAATAACTCTTCCGGAACATCCTGCTCTTCAAACATCCGTGGTCTGGTGAATTGGGGATGCTTTAAAAGGCTTCTGCTGAAAGAATCCTTATCTGCAGAATCAGAGCACCCTAACACACCGGGGATAAGTCGGGTGACAGAATCAATGATTGCCATCGCTGCCAACTCGCCTCCGGTCAGGATATAATCCCCGATAGAGATTTCCTCGTCAACATAGGCGGATCGAAATCGCTCATCAACACCCTCGTAACGACCACAGACCAGTACCAGATGCGTTTCCCGGCTGAGCCTCTGGGCAACAGACTGATTGTACACTTTCCCCTGGGGACTCAGCAGGATTATACGTTTTTTACCTGGGTGAGTCCTGCGCACCTGTTTGACTGCGGCTGCAAGGGGTTCGGGTTTCATTACCATCCCTTCACCACCGCCGAAGGGACGGTCATCAGTCATCGCATGCTTATCCGTAGTAAAATCACGAATATTACTGATCTCGATTCGAACCTTACCATCAACCTGCGCTTTTCGAATGATTCCTTCGTCAAGCGGAGAGTTAAGGAGATCTGGGAAAATTGTCAGCACGGTGTAGAGCATAACAGCAGTCTCCATATTAACGGTTGGGATCTGCGTTAATATCAAGCAGCCCCGGTGGAGGATCGATAATTATTTCTGTATCATCATAAGAAACAACGATTTCATCCACCAGCGGAATCAGGAACTCATTCCTGCCTCGACGAACAACGATAATATCGTGAGCGCCATTGCTGAAAGAAGACTCAACAACTCCTATCGTTTCAGCAGAGGATTGAACACGAACAGCTAGACCTTCCAGCCCGTCAGGGTAAACCCTTTCTGCATCAATATCAGATAGATCATCACGATCGAGCAACACTCCCATGCCGATTGTTAATTCAGCTTCGTCTCTTGTGTCAATTGTATCAAGTTTCAGGATGATCTGCTTCCCCTGATCCCTGATTTTATGGGATCTGAGGGGCTTTGTCATCCGGCCGTCATCTGCAATGAGTGCAAATCGGCTGTCATTAATAAAATGTTCAGGTTGATAAGAAAATGGTATGATTTTCAAATCTCCCTTCAGGCCATGAGCCCTGATCACTTTACCAATCAGGATGTATTTATCGGCAGGAAATGAATACTGCTCAGACATGATAGCTGAAGTGTCTACTCCAGAATGTCAAGCCGCGATTTTTTATCTTCCCGTGCCGCCGTTGCTGCCAGTAGAGAGCGCATTGCTCGTGCTGTGCGGCCCTGCTTTCCAATGACCTTTCCCAGGTCTTCCTGGGCTACGGATAATTCAACAGCAACCGTATCGTCATTCTCTGTCTGACTCACATGCACCTGGTCAGGCTGGTCTACAAGCGACTCAGCAATTCGGGCAACTAATTCCTTCATGGTCAACTACTCGCTTATAACCGATTTTTTTATCAGGCTTTTAACAGTGGTAGTCGGCATTGCTCCCCTGCCGAGCCAATCCTGCAGCTTGTCATTATCTATCTTGATCACTGCCGGATCTTGAAGTGGGTCATAGGTTCCCAATATATCAAGGAATTTACCGTCTCTTGCGCGCTCACCGTCAGCAACAATAATTCGGTAAAATGGCTTCTTCTTTCTGCCAAGTCTGGTTAAACGTATACGAACTGCCATTCCTGGTTTGTCCTCCTGTTGTATTAACGGGTATAATTTTTTTCGCCCGTGCGGCCAGTCTGTAGGCCCTTGACTGTTATCGTCTCATTCCTTTTGGAATTTTTCTGCGTTTCTTCCCGGACATAACACCCGGTTTCCCACGCATTTTTTTCATCATTTTCAACATCGCAGAGTAGCTCTTCAGCACTCTGTTTACTTCACTGACTGAAGTTCCTGATCCTGCAGCTATGCGCAATCTTCGGCTTGAATCAATGATTCGATGGTTGCGACGCTCCTTCAGGGTCATTGAACGAATAATTGCCTCTGTCTTGCTCAGCTCTTTTTCATCAGGTTCCGGGGCATCTTTCAACTGTCGCAATTTATTTATACCCGGCACCATATCGAGGATCTGCTCAAGGGACCCCATTTTTTTGATTTGCTGGATCTGGTCCAGAAAATCTTCCAGGGTAAAGGCATTTTTCTGAAGCTTTTTTGCAAGCTTGTCAGCTTCCTTTTTATCGACGACTGCTTCAGCTTTCTCAATCAGCGTCAGAACGTCGCCCATCCCCAGAATTCTAGAGGCAACACGATCCGGGTGAAATATTTCGAGGGCATCGAGATCTTCGCCAACGCCGACAAGTTTAATTGGCTTTCCGGTTACGCTCTTAATGGATAATGCAGCACCGCCTCGGGCATCACCCTCCATTTTAGTAAGAATAACACCAGATATTTCTAGATCCTGATTAAACTTATCAGCTACGGTGACAGCATCCTGGCCGGTCATTGCGTCTGCAACAAACAGTACTTCTGAAAGCCTGACCGCAGCCTGGATCTCTTTGAGTTCGCCCATTAGTGCTTCGTCAACATGCAGGCGTCCGGCAGTGTCGAGGATCAGCGTATCATAATTCTGCTCTTTGGCTGTGGCAACTGCCTGCGTACAGATATCAACCGGTTTTAAATCTGTGGTTGATGGATGTACCGGCACATCGAGTTGAGTACCCAGTACCTGGAGTTGTTCGATAGCTGCTGGACGGTAGATGTCTGCAGGAACAAGATATGGCTTGCGCCCCTTTGATTTAAACAGGGCAGCAAGTTTTCCGGCAGTTGTTGTTTTGCCGGACCCCTGCAAACCGGCCATCATAATAATGACAGGCTGATGACCGTCCAGTCTTATTTCTTCAGTAGTGCCGCCGAGCAGTTCAACCAGCTCATCGTGGACTATTTTGATAACCTGCTGACCTGGAGAGAGCTTTTGCGATACTTCACGGCCAATTGCCTTGGCGGTGACACCATCGACAAAATCTCGGGCAACCTTGTAGTTGACATCAGCTTCAAGCAGAGCCATGCGTACTTCACGCATCGCTTCCTTGATGTTGTCTTCCGAGAGGATTCCATGGCCCCGGAGTTTTTTAAATACTCCTTCGAGCCGATCAGTCAGGTTTTCGAACATAATTATCCGGCAATCTCTTTGAACTCAAAGATAAAAAGCCGACCGGCGCACCTCTACGCCAATAGGCTGTCTATTTTCACTGAACCGATATCACAATGCTTTTACGAAGTTATGTGAAAATATCGGGATCAAAAGAAGACTAAAATACTTCGAAATGGCAAATAAGTCAAGAAAGGAACTTAAGGGTGCGTAAAAAGTGGTGGATATTGTCAGTAACACCGGTGCAACTGACAACCGGCGGGTTTCGCGGTTCTTGAACAGCTGTTCAGAAAGATCAGGCAGCGGGCTTCTTGAATCCGTGCATCGGCAGGTAAATCAACACTGCTGGTAAAAATAAAAGAATAGCCAGCACCCAGAAATACTTTCTGCCCTCTGGCTGAAATGAACGGCTAAGGATATCTTTGAAAACAATAAATAACAATCCGACATTAATAATAACACCTACGAACGCCAGTGGCAGGAAGACTGTCAGGCTTCTCAGGCTCGGCATTGAATAGAGCAGCACGACCATTACAATAATAAAAATAACGGAGAATATCGAAAATCCCATTTCAATACGATTCATTGCCTGCTCTCCAGAAATCGGTTGCTCGTTTTTGATTACATAGTCAGGGTAATAAAAAATATATAATTATTTGTTATCACATTACAAAGTGAATGAAAAGGCACCACATTGCAGCTTACACCGGTACCATGTCACAAAGGTATAACAGAAAGAACCCGGGGTAAAGCGGAAGACATCATCCAGCCATCGAATTGGTTGCGTGATAACTGAAGCGAACTTATGGTTAGATCACCTTAACAGATCTACCAGGATATCTGTAACCATGCAATGCAGATAACAGTCGTGCTTATCAAGGAGATAGAGAATGAACGGAGTAATCGTGCCGTGTTCAGTTTGCCAGGCGAAAAATCGTATTCCGGAGAAGAAGCAGCATCTGGGTCCGATGTGCGGTAAATGCGGTCAAAAAATCGTAGTCGGAACACATACGGTACCGGTGAATTTAGGAGATGAAGACTTTCAGAATTTTATAAAGAGTTCAGAAATCCCAGTTATGGTTGATTTTTTTGCACCAACATGTGGTCCATGCCAGGCTATAGCACCATTTATTTCCAGGCTTGCCGGCACCTATGCCGGGAAAGTTGTTGTGGCGAAAATTAACACCAGCAACCATCCTGGTACAGCAGCACATTACCAGATAAGAGGAGTACCCTCTCTGCTCTTTTTCAAAAACGGCCTTGTCGTCGATCAAATTGTCGGTGCGCCGCCAGAGTCACAGCTCGTTTCAAAACTCGACGCCCTGGGTGGGGCCGGCTAAAATCGTTGTCGAAAAAATTCGTCCAGAAAGTTCTTTCTCCACCCTGAAGTGAGACGTTTGGGAAGGGGACTGCCAGGGTTGTTGAGGTTTCGGCAAAGCAGTTTCATCTCGGCTGTTGTTCCGATGAGTTGGGGATCGATGTCCTGCATGTCGCATTTCAACTGAATAAAGTTGTTCAGTCGTTCAAGAACCTGTTTCTCACGTGCCGTTAATCGGATAGATCCAGAGAGGGCGGGATAATCTGCTTCGCCGACATCCTTGCCTTTTAAGATGGTCTTGATGATCGCATTTCCGAATTTAGTCGATTTTTTGCCTGAGAGAAGCCCCGTTTTTTCTAAAGAAGCAAGGTCTGCCGGCTCTTCCCTGGCAATCTGAATGAGAGCCTTGTCGGTGATGATATGGCCGCGCGGCCGATCAAGATGCCTTGCCTCCTGTTCTCTCCAGGCGGCAAGTTCCTGAAGTACGGCCAGCTTTCTTCTTTTAAGGGACCCGGCTCCGTTGATTTTTGTATATCGCTGATAGTCTGTTACCCCTGCGTATGATTGGGAATCATTTAGAATATCAAGCTCAGCCTGGAGCCATGTCTTGATTTCAGGAACGATAATACGGGTGAGCAATAAGATCCTTAATGCCCTCAGGTATCGGACATCATCAAGTGCATAGGACACCTGGGCCTGGTCAAGGGGTCGGTGAAGCCAGTTTGTTCGTGTCTGGGATTTGGGCAGATCTATGTCAAGAAGAACTTTTGTGAGGTTGGCAAGGGATATGGTTGAGGGAAGTCCTGAAAATCCAGCAGCCAGGCGGGTATCGAAGATGTTTGCCGGAATGGATCTGGTGACCCTGCTCAGAATCGCCAGATCCTGAGGGGCATCGTGGAAAATTTTTATAACACCTTTGTTCCCCAGCAGAGTTCCAAGAGAAGACAGGTCTTCTATGGCAAGAGGATCAATCAGGTGGCAGTCCTCATCTGACAGGGCAAGTTGGATAAGGCCCAGTCGGGGATAGTAGGTTCGCTCCCAGATGAATTCCGTATCGAGGGCAACGCTGCCGGCATGCTGAGCACGACTAATGAGTTCTTCTAATTCTTTTTTAGTACTGATCATAGGTGAGTGTCCTGCATAAAAAGAAATTCCATTGCACACGGTGTGAAGAAAAAGAATAAATCAGTTTTCTCACTGTTTTGCGAGTCGTTCAGATTCCAAGCTGTAATAAAAATCGAATTTAAATTCAATACTTTCTTTACCAATTCAGTTTACAGGGAAGGGGTGCACCTCCTTCCCAATCCTTGCAGTGATTATCTCAAGAAATGCCAGCCGGTACATATTGAGATGAAAAGTACGAACAAATCTAATACTATGGTGCCAGAAATCCTATTTGTTTTCATTCCATATAGCCGACGGTGTGTGATGTTCTATTATATAGTTAAACGAATCCTGCTGATGATTCCCACCCTGTTTGGAGTCATGCTGATCACTTTTATCGTAACCCAATTTGTACCAGGGGGGCCGGTTGAGAAACTTGTTGCTGAGATGGAGGGACTTGACCATGGAGGCGGTGAGGCCTTGTCGGCACATTCGCTTTATCGAGGTGGCGATGGTCTTGACCAGGAAAAACTTGCCAGGGTCAAGGAATTGTATGGGTTTGATAAACCACCGATTGAACGCTTTTTGGGGATGATGAAAAATTACCTTCGTTTCGATTTCGGCAGATCTTATTATTATCAACAGAGTGTTGTGGAACTGGTTATCTCACGGATGCCGGTGTCAATGTCTCTCGGGTTGTGGAGTTTCATGATTGTCTATGGCGTCTGCATACCGCTGGGAATTATGAAAGCGGTACGTGACGGTTCTCACTTTGATCTGGTGACCACGACCATTATATTGGTCGGTTATGCAATTCCAGGGTTTGTTCTGGGGATCGCTTTGATTGTCCTGTTTGGCGGTGGTAGTTTCTTTAGCATCTTCCCATTGCGCGGCCTTGTCTCAGATAACTGGCAGGACTTGAGTCTCCTCGCAAAACTGACTGATTATCTCTGGCATATGGTCCTGCCAATTCTGTCCAGTGCGGTGGGAAGCCTTGCCGTCATGACAATGCTGACGAAAAATTCGTTTCTGGAAGAGATTGGCAAGCAATATGTGCTTACTGCCAGGGCAAAAGGTCTTGATGAGCAGACAGTGCTGTACAAACATGTTTTCAGAAATGCGATTATCCCGATAATCACAGGGTTTCCCGGTTATTTTATTGGGGCCTTTTTCACCGGCAGCCTTCTTGTCGAAACGATTTTTTCTTTGGATGGTATGGGACTCCTGGCTTATCAATCGGTGCTGAACAGGGATTACCCAGTGGTATTGGGAACCCTCTATTTTTTCACCCTGATAGGTCTTTTCAGCAGGCTTTTGTCTGATTTGAGTTATGTGGTTGTTGACCCGAGAATCAGTTTTACAGGAATTGAGTAATTCAGCCATGACCAGACACCCTATCGTGCAGAAAATGACCCCGGTAAAACGGCGGTGGTTGAGATTTAAAGGTAATAAACGTGGTTATTACAGTTTGATTCTCTTTTTGTTTGTTTTTGTTTTCAGTCTCGGAGCGGAAATAATATGCAACGATAAACCGCTTCTTGTACTCTATCAGGGTAACTATTATTATCCTTTGCTGAAATCCTACCCAGAGACACTATTTGGTGGCGTCTTTGAAACAGAAACTGATTATAAAGACCCTTTTTTCCAGGAGATTATAGCCAATCATGGCAATTGGGCCATCTATCCGGTTATCAGACATAACTATAACACTATTAACTACATGATTGATGGACCGGTTCCTTCGCCACCGACCAGAGATAATATTCTGGGAACTGATGACCGGGGAAGAGATGTTTTTGCCCGCCTGCTCTATGGCTTTAGAGTAAGTGTACTGTTTGGTTTGGTTTTGACTGCTGTTGGGACGATTATAGGGATCCTGACGGGTGGCATACAGGGCTTTTTTGGCGGCAGGACAGATCTGTTTTTCCAGCGCTTCATTGAAATCTGGGGTTCGATGCCTGAATTGTATCTGCTGATTATTTTTGCCTCAATTTTCCAACCCAACATCCTTTTATTGCTCATACTCCTGTCGCTTTTCAGCTGGATGGGGCTGTCTGATTATGTCCGGGCAGAGTTTCTTAAAGGGCGTAACATGGAGTACGTCAAAGCAGCTCGGGCGCTGGGTGTCAGCAATCCGGTGATCATGTATCGACATCTCCTACCAAACGGATTGACACCGGTGATAACCTTTTTACCGTTCCGGATGTCCGCCTCGATACTGGCGCTCACCAGTCTTGATTTTCTCGGTCTTGGAGTGCCTCCGTCAACGCCGAGCCTGGGAGAACTGCTGGCCCAGGGAAAAGCCAACATTGATGCCTGGTGGCTCTCTCTTTCAACCTTTGCCGTGCTGGTGGGAACCCTCATTCTGTTAATATTTATTGGTGAAGGGCTGCGATCAACATTTGATCCCCGGAAGCGCTAACGTGTTGACAGGGAAAAGCAGTTTTTCTGTCGTGATATGGAGACATTGGCAATGATTTCGATTGAGTGTTATAATGTCTCAGTCTTTTGAAATCCATCTACATTAATAACCCTTTAGGGTGAACGCTACTTTCATCCTTTTAGGTAGTTTTATTTTGTGAGCCAAAAAGGTTAAATGAAAAGAAAAAAATCTCATGGCTTAGTAATAGATTTTAACATAACGACAAGGACTTCAAATTTTTTGGGCTATTTTAATTGTAGTTCTTTGAATTGTTTCAGGTGTTATCTTTACCTTTGTCAGCGGATGTCTTACTGTTTGCAGGCCTGTGCTGGGTGGCAGAACCATTCTCTGGACAACACTGCCTTTAGAAAAATCGCTTTTTAACATTGTATGGTGACGCTTCGATCTGGAGAATGTCTGTGGGGAAAAACATCATACTTGCTCGACTCAATTGCATCGGTCAAGTTGCAGGGGATATCTGGTGAAAAGTATATCCAGGTATCGCTCGGAAGAGACATGGAGAATTTTGAGGAACATGGTCTGATTGTTGATACGGAATAGTGGATATCGAATCACTCATCAGTAAATTTACCTTTGGAAGCGCTAAGTAACAGCCTCTTGAGAGTCGGTTAATCTATGAATAAGTATCCCGTTATAGTCTTTTTCTGCCTGTTGATCCCAACGATATCATGGTCTGCAGAACTGGTTAATCCAGGGAGTGGCATGTATCCTGATCTCCTGGGAGATGAAGGAGGCAGCTCCTTTTATGATGCTGATCTGCTGGAAGATGATCCTTACATTCTGGAGCCTGACACGGTGCTCAATGACCCTATCTTTGAGGATGATTTCACTTTCAACGTTCCTGAATTTATCGTCAAAGATCCGCTGGAGCCTATGAACAGGGTGTTTTTTGAGTTCAATGATAAACTCTATTTTTGGGTGTTCAAACCGGTAGCAAAGGGTTACTCCGCTCTATTGCCTGTCGATATCAGGCAATGTCTGGGTAATTTCTTTACCAATCTGGCCGCACCCATCAGGTTTGTCAATAATCTCCTGCAGGGAGAAGTGGAGGATGCCGGGGTTGTGCTGGCTCGGTTCGTTATAAACAGCACGGGCGGCGTCTTCGGACTGGGCGATCCAGCATATAGGGATTTTGATATTCGTCCACGGCAGGCTGATTTGGGCCAGACACTCGGCAAGTGGGGGATAAAGCCGGGAATTTATCTTTGTCTGCCCGGTCTGGGGCCATCCACGATAAGAGATACCGCCGGCTTTTTCGGAGACGTTTATCTATACCCGTATACGTATATCTCGAATGATTGGGTGAAAGATCTTGTGTTTTTAAGTGTTGACAGGGTAAATACCATATCTCTCAGCCCGAGTGTATATGACGAACTGAAGCGGGTCTCTCTAGACCCGTATGTGGCCTCAAGGCAGGCATATTATGAATATCGACAAGCCATCATCAAGACGGACTAGTCTTTCAAGGTCAACCAAAACTAATTAGTGACAATTACTCAATATGAAATCGATTCGAATCCTCTTTTATTTATGTGTTGTTCTCGTCACTGGGACATGGTCGCAGGCGTCAGACCTTGAGAGCCCCACAGAACAGTTGAAACCGTCCCTTGACAAGCTGGTAGACATTCTTGGGGATGATTCGCTCAAAGGCGCTGCCAAAAAGACTGAACGACGCAGCCTGATCATGAAGGAGATCACCGGCGTGTTTGACTTTCGGGAGATGTCGCAACGGGTTTTGGGACGAACATGGAATACCATAACTCCGAAACAGCAGGACTATTTTGTAATCCAGGTGACCAAACTGCTGGAAAATGCGTATGTCGGTAGACTGGAGACCTATACGGGGGAAAAAGTTGAATTTGTTGAAGAAAGGGTCAAGGGTAACAGGGCTCAAGTGACAACATTGATTAAAGATCAGGACGTAAAACTTCCCGTTCACTATATCATGCAGAAGACGGGTAGTAAATGGATGGTGTACGATATAAATATTGAGGGAGTGAGCTTAATCCGCAATTACATGGAACAGTTTCGATCCATATTGAGAAAGAATGAATACGAGGGATTGATTAAAATCATAGAGGAGAAAAATCTTTCTTTTACAGAGAACAATGGATCATAGTCATCTGTTATCGGTAAAGCCGTCCCAGCTTTCGGCGACGCTGTCATTTCTGTTCGAGGATGAAATCACGCAGATATGGCAGTGTGTTGAAATTGAAGATATAGGGCAAGGGCAGAATCTGTAAACACCTGAAAGTGAAGCGGATTGCTGTTATACAATCTTGAAAACGCGGCTAGCTGCTAAAAAAACCAGCGGAATTTGGCCATAAAAGCCAGGTTATTGTTCTGCTTCACAGACATGCTGCCGTTGGTAAAGCAGGTATAACTGGGCTGAGATCAAGAACGGTAACCATAACAGCCGTTGAAGATACAAAACTTCTTGCATTGACCAGAGAATCGTTTGAGAAATTGCAAATTGAACAGCCGCAACTGGCAGTCAAATTATTCAAGCATTTCCTGGCGATAAGCTCCAAAAGGCTTGAAAAAAGTTCTGAACGACTTTCTCGCGTCTTCTGATTTACTCCGCTCGTCTTCCTGTTGCAACCTCATTTCTTTGTCATCGCCTCGGCGGCTCATTCGTCCTGTTTTTTTTCATTTTTCTTTTTTTTCTGGCGATAAGTTAAAAAATTGATTAGTTTTGATTTTTTTGTCTCCTCGATCCACGGAAGGGGGCTTTTGAAGATTCATGATCATTAATCTAAGTGAACTTTACGGTGGAGAAGCCCATTATATAACTGAAAATGATGGTTGGTTTCCGCATGAAGAGATGAGCATCATAGCTCCGGTAAGGGGGTTGATTACCATTTCCCGGGTGGATGAAGCGGAGGTTGTTGCGACAGGCACGTTTTCAGCCAGCGTTGAAGCGCCTTGTGACCGATGTGGTCAGTCCGCTCAACTCGTTTTGTCAGGTGAATTCACTTATGATTGTATTGTTGGCAAAGAAGAACCACTCATTCAACAGGAAGTTGAGAGTGGAGAAGAAGATGTAACTAAACTTTATTTGGAAGAACCGATCATCAATGCGGGTGAGTTGTTCAGGGAGCAGATCCTCTTGGCCATGCCGGTAAGGGTCTTGTGCAAGCATGCCTGTAAAGGGCTTTGTTTTCACTGTGGGATTGATCTGAACGCTGAATTATGTAGCTGCAAGGACAAAGAGCCAACCTCACCTTTTTCTGTGTTGAAAAAATTGAAAGGCAGATAGCTGGATGACGGATATTGCGAGATAGTGGAGGAAACTATGGCATTGCCGAAAAGAAGACACTCAAGATCAAGAACACGTAAACGACGGTCACACGATGCATTGAATGCACCTGGCCTCACCGTATGTCAAGATTGCCGAGAACCGAAAGAACCGCATCGTTTATGCGGCAGTTGTGGGAAATATAACAAACGGTCCGTATATATCCTTGACGATGAAATCTAACAGGAGTGACTCGTGCAGATAGCTCTGGATGCCATGGGCGGAGACCATGGCCCACAGGGACTGATTGCCGGTGCGCTGCTTGCTGTAGAACAGACCACTGATCTTACCATTCATCTGGTCGGAGACGAGACGCTTCTGAGGAAACATCTTGGTGCTGTTTCCGCTGGTGAAGAATCTCTTTCACGCTTGAAGGTGGTTCACGCACAGACGGTTGTCGGTATGGATGAAAATCCAGTTGATGCAATCCGTAAAAAGAAGGATTCATCGATCATGGTGGCCTTTGACCTGGTAAAATCCGGAGTTGCCTCTGCTGTGGTAAGTGCTGGTAACTCTGGGGCAACCCTTGCAGCCGGAGTCCGAAAACTTGGCAGACTGAAAAATGTCGCGCGGCCGGGACTTGCCTCTATTTTCCCCACACTAAAAGGGCCCGTTGTTATCATGGACGTTGGGGCTAATGTTGAGTGCCGCCCAGTTCATCTCTATCAGTTTGCGGTGATGGCGTCTGCTTTTTCCAGATTGTATAACGTTGATCGTCCAAGGGTTGGCCTGCTTACTATCGGAGCAGAAGCCAGTAAAGGTAACAGCCTGGTAAAAGAGACCTATGCACTGCTGAATCAGAGTCACCTCAATTTTATTGGCAATGTCGAGGGAAGGGATGTCTTTCAGGGTGATGTCGACGTTATTATCTGCGATGGTTTTGTTGGCAATATATGCCTGAAGATAAGCGAAGGTCTTGCTGAGGCAGCTATGATAATGCTCAAAGACGAAATCGTTAAATCAAACAGGGCTAAGCTCGGCTATCTGCTTGCGCGTCCAGCTTTTGAGAACTTTAAAAAGCGGGTTGATTATGCAGAATATGGCGGTGCGCCACTCCTTGGTATCAAGGGAACTGGAATCATTTGCCATGGGAAATCCAGTCCTCACGCAATCAAAAACGCTATTCTCGAGGCTTTAGAAATGGAAAAGCTCAACATTAATGAAATCATTTCAAGGGATCTTGAAGGCGGGGTTAGCAAAATGGCCGAGGTTGTCTGATGGGAACGGTAATACTTGGTACCGGTTCATGCGTACCCGAGCGGGAAATGACAAATGTCGATCTCGAAAAGATTGTCGACACAAATGATGAATGGATAAGAACACGAACCGGCATTGAAAGTAGAAGGATTGGCGGAGCGGGGGAAAAAACATACCAGCTGGCCGCCAGCGCTGCTCGAAAGGCTCTTGAAATGGCTGGAGTAACGGCTGAAGAAGTTGATCTTCTCGTTGTCGGCACCATCAGTTCTCACATGATCATGCCATCCACTGCCTGCTTTGTGCAGAATGAAATCGGAGCGTCAAAGGCGTTTGCCTATGATGTCAACGCTGCATGTTCCGGATTTTTATACGGGCTTGATATTGCAGATAAACATATTCGGGCAGATGGTGATGCCAAAGTTCTGGTCATTGGTGCTGAAACATTGTCGTCGCGACTGAACTGGAAGGACAGAAATACCTGTATCCTTTTTGGAGATGGCGCGGGAGCGGCGGTTGTCGGATATACCAGTGAACCGAATCGTGAGATTTTGGGTACCAATCATCGTTCGGATGGCGGACTCTGGGAACTTCTCTATATGCATAACGCCCCAAGCTTGAATCCTGAACTGATTGTCGTAGATAACCCGGGTGCCCATGTCATTATGGAAGGCAGGGAGGTCTTTAAACATGCGGTTAAGGCCATGGAGGACTCGGTACATGGCCTTCTCGAAAAAACCGGCCTGACTGTTGACGACATAGACGTGATTATTCCCCACCAGGCAAATATGAGAATTCTCAATAAGTTGATTGAACGGCTTGAACTGCCCCGCAAGAAAGTGGTTTTGAATGTTATGAGGTATGGTAATACCTCTGCGGCATCTATTCCGCTTGCACTCGACGAAACGAATAGATCAGGTCGGTTGTCGAAGGGCGATACCGTGTTGTTTTGTTCTTTTGGCGGAGGTTTTACATGGGGCTCGACCCTGTTGAGGTGGTAAAGAGGAGATTAAGTTATGGAACATTTTTTAACAGAAGAACAACAGATGATTGTCGATATTGCAAGACAGATCACTGATGAGAGAATTATTCCGCAACGGGCCGAACTCGATGAAAAACATGAATTTCCGCGTGCCATCCTTAATGAGATGGCGCAGGCTGACATGTTTGCCATTCCAATCCCTGAGGAGTATGGCGGATTCGGTGGCAGCTGTCTGGATATCGTACTTGCCCTTGAAGAACTGGGCAGGGGGTGTATCGGTGTAGGTACAGCCTTTGCTGCAAGCTCTCTGGGAATCTACCCGATTCTTATCGGTGGGACCGATGAGATGAAGCAGAAATATCTCCCGGATGTAGCCACTGGTAGTAAATTTGCGGCGTTTGGTCTCACAGAGGCAAATGCTGGTTCCGATGCATCAGGGATCCAGACAACGGCTGTTCTTGATGGTGATGAGTGGGTGCTGAACGGTACCAAGCAGTGGATCACAAACGGCGGTGAGGCTCAGGTTTACACAATTGTAGCAATGACAGACAAACATAAAGGTGCACGTGGTGCATCAATGTTTGTTCTCGAAGAAGGTGACCCAGGGTTTTCATGCGGACCAAAAGAAATAAAAATGGGGATACGAGCTTCGTCTACGACAGAGCTTATATTCAAGGATTGTCGTATCCCTAAAGATAGAATAATTGGCAGGCGGGGAACTGGTTTTATTACAGTCATGAAAACGCTTGACGCAAGCAGGCCAGGAATTGCTGCTCTTGGTGTCGGTCTCGCCCAGGGCGCTCTGGATATGGCGGCAACATACGCCAAGCAGCGTGAACAGTTTGGCAAACCAATTATCGGCTTCCAGGCAGTCCAGCACATGCTTGCAGATATGGCGACTGAACTTGAGGCTGCCCGGGCTCTTACCTATGCTGCGGCTCGGCATATAGATGCACGCCCCAAAGATATGTCGAAGGTGTCCTCCATGTGCAAGGTGTTCGCGACTGATACCGCAATGAAAGTAACAACCGATGCGGTTCAGGTAATGGGTGGATACGGATACATGTGTGAATATCCAGCCGAGAAAATGATGCGTGATGCCAAGATTCTGCAGATCTATGAAGGAACGAATCAGGTGCAGCGCAATGTGATCGGCCAGGAACTCAATAAAGAATACAATCGCTGATTATCCACCTATGCTGAAATTATCCCTTGGCCCACTTGTTTTGTAATCCGTAAGGCAGGTTTTGCATGAAGATTATTGTCTGTGTTAAGCAGGTTCCTGATGCCAAAGATGTTCGTCTTGATCCAGAGACAAATACACTGGCACGGGAAGGTGTTGAATCCATAATGAATCCATTCGATCAGCACGCACTTGAGGCTGGAGTATCATTGAAAGAGAGCTGTGGAGGCGAGGTCACTGTGCTGAGCATGGGGCCACCTCAGGCTGAAGCGGTTTTGCGCCAGGCGATTTCCTGCGGTGCTGATCATGCGGTACTTGTTTCCGACAGGAGTTTTGCTGGTGCGGATACCTGGGCTACTTCATACACACTTTGCAAAGCTGTTTCCCAGATAGGGGCGTACGATCTGATTATTTGTGGAAAGCAGGCAATTGACGGGGATACTGCCCAAGTTGGACCGGGACTTGCGATGAGGTTGGGAATTCCATACGCCACCTGTATCCAGAAGATTCGATCAGCGGACCAGGAGACCATCATTTTTGAGCGAATGATGGATGATGGGTATGATGTCCTCCAGTCCGGATATCCCCTCTTACTGACAGTCGTCAAAGACATTAATGAGCCAAGAGTTCCATCCCTGAGGGGTAAGATGAAGGCCAAGAAGGCCGAAATACGGACCTTGAGTGCAGCGGACATACAGGCAGATCCTTCCTGTATCGGGCTTCCCGGATCTCCAACCCAGGTCGTCAAAGTCTTTCCTCCTGAACCGAGGGGAGCACGGGCACTATTGTCAGGTGATGTTGATGAGCAGGTTGAACAACTTGTTGAAAAGCTCAAGCCTTATCTCATCTAGGGCGGAGAATTGGTATGCTGAAGATTGATGAAAAGCTTTGTATTGGCTGTGGGATATGCGAAGACCAATGCCCGTTTGCTGCCATTGAGATAGTTGATGGTATTGCTGTTGTTGGCGACAATTGTAACCTCTGTGGCGCCTGTGTGGAAGCGTGCGAGGTTGAGGCCCTGTCAATCGATGACGGTGGAAAAGTTGTCCAGGACGATCTGGAGAGCTGGTCCGGTATCTGGGTATTCTGTGAGTTTACCCGGGGGGAGCTGGTATCCGTTTCTACAGAGTTATTGGGAATCGGCCGGACACTTGCTGACAATAGAGGCGTGAAACTGTGTGCAGTGCTTCTTGGACATATGACTGGAGACGCTGCTGATAAACTCATCGGTCATGGTGCTGATATCGTCTACCGGGTTGATAATGCAGGCCTTGAACTGTTTACCGACGACACCTACGAGAAGATCCTCTCAGATCTTATCAAGGAACATAAACCAGAGGTTATTCTTGCCGGAGCAACGGCGATCGGCCGGTCATTTATCCCCGGTGTTGCCACCAGTGTTGATGCAGGGTTGACGGCTGACTGCACGAAACTCGAGATACGAGAAGATGATGGTGCTCTACTACAGACGCGACCGGCTTTCGGTGGCAACATCATGGCCACAATAGTCTGTCCTCTTAATCGTCCGCAGATGGCAACGGTGCGGCCGAAAGTGATGAAAGAGCTCCATTTTGATGCGGAGAGGCAGGGGCAGATTATCGATATAATGCCGAGCGCCAGGCAGCTGACAAGCAGAATCAAGGTGCTGGAGTCGGTTATGGAGACTCAATCCAATGTCAACATCCAGGAATCTGACATTTTGGTATCAGGCGGCCGGGGCTTGGATAGTGAAAAAGGCTTTGAACTGATCAAGGGGCTTGCAGAAGCCCTTGGCGGTAATGTTTCCGCTTCACGGGCTGTCGTCGATGCCGGTTGGATACCCTATCCTCATCAAGTGGGACAGACCGGGAAAACTGTTGCGCCAAAACTCTACGTTGCCTGTGGAATTTCCGGCGCTATTCAGCATGTTGCCGGGATGCAGTCATCCGAGACGATTGTTGCCATTAACCGGGACGCTGAGGCCCCGATTTTTAATGTGGCTGATTTCGGAATTGTTGGAGACCTCAATGAGGTAATCCCTAAATTAATTGCAAAAATCGAGGAGAAACGGGGATCATGAACCTTGATGGAAAGATAGCTGTCGTAACCGGGGGAAGCAGAGGGATCGGTCGAACGATCAGCCTCAGGCTGGCTGAGCGAGGCGCCTTTGTTTATGTTAATTATGTCAGCCGGCCCGATGCTGCCGAAGAAACAATTGCCCAGTTTGCAAACGTTGGTGGAAAGGGAGCGGTTATTCAGTTTGATGTTGCAGATTTTTCAGCGACTCAGGATGTTTTTAAAACAATCAAATCAGACTCGGGGTCTGTCGATATCCTGGTAAACAATGCCGGGATAACCCGGGACAATCTGGTACCGCTCATGAAAGAAGCAGACTGGAATGATGTTGTCGATACCAATCTGAAAGGCACTTTCAACTGCTGTAAGGCGGTCATCAGGGGAATGATGAAAAAGCGACAGGGAAGGATTGTTAACATCAGTTCAGTTGTCGGATTTTCAGGCAATGGCGGCCAGGTAAATTATTCTGCAGCAAAGGCTGGAATGGTGGGGCTTACAAAGTCGATGGCACGCGAGTTCGCCTCTAGAAATATTACCGTTAACTGCGTTGCTCCCGGTTATATTGTCACCGAGATGACCGAGGCCCTGGGAGAAGATGTTCAGCAGAAAATGCTGAGAGAAATTCCCATGGGGACCCTCGGTTCAGCAGATGACGTGGCTGCAGCTGTCTTATACCTGATAAGTGATGGAGCCGCCTATGTGACCGGACAGACGATCCATGTCAATGGTGGAATGTATATGTAGCAGGGGATATGACATTATCCATGTTAATTCGGAAAAATAATTAGTTGCAAATTATACAAATTTATTCAAAAGTGGTTGACTCTAAGAGGCAAAATTCATACTGCTGTTGTAGCAGGTAATTCACTAGATTGAGAGAAAAACAAATAAGGAGATAAGACAATGGCAATAGATCAGGAAATGGTAGCTATAATTGTAGAGCAGTTAAGTGTAGAAAAAGACAAGGTTGTACCGGATGCATCATTTGTTGATGACCTCGGCGCCGATTCGCTTGATCTTGTTGAGCTCATCATGGCTATGGAAGAAGCATTTGATATAGAGATACCTGATGAGGACGCCGAGAAAATCGTTACCGTTCAGAACGCAGTTGATTACGTTAATAATCTTAAGTAATTTGTCTGCCTTTTTACGTGCTATTCTTTCAGTGTATTTCGGAGGATAACGGATGGTAAACCGCAGGGTGGTTGTTACAGGAACCGGTCTGGTTACTCCTCTTGGAACCGGCGTTGCCAAGGCATGGCAGAATATCTGCTCTGGCGTCAGTGGAATTGACAGGATTAGCAGATTTGATGCCAGTGATTTTTCGGTCCAGATTGCAGCCGAGGTAAAAGATTTTATCGCCGAGGATTACTTCGACAAAAAGGCGATAAAACATCTTGATCTTTTCGTACAATACGCTGTTGTGGCAACACGAATGGCGGTTGCAGAAAGTGGCCTTGAAATTACTAGACACAATTGCGGAAAGGTGGGTGTTATTACCGGTTGTGGTATGGGAGGCCTGCCAACCATTACCAAGCATCACGAGACCACACTTGTTAAGGGATACAGGCGATTGACGCCATTTTTTATTCCGATGGTAATTGCCAATATGGCTTCCGGTCATATTTCCATGGATATTGGCTCCAAGGGACCTAATATTACTTTGACGACAGCATGTGCAGCAGGAACGCATGCTGTTGGTGAAGGCTTTCGCCACATCAAGTATGGCTTAAGTGATGTTGTGGTTACCGGCGGTGCTGAAGCGGTTTTGTGTCCGCTCGGTATTAGTGGATTTGCTGCGATGAAAGCACTGTCAACCAGAAACGACAGTCCGAAAGAGGCATCAAGGCCGTTTGATGCTGAGCGTGATGGTTTTGTGATGTCAGAAGGTGCCGGAATTCTAATACTTGAGGACTACGAGCACGCACGTGCCCGGGGTGCGGAGATCATCGCTGAAATTGTTGGCTATGGCCTCAGCAGTGATGCCTACCATATTGCCGCTCCTCCTGAGGATGGTGAGGGCGCAGTTCGCAGTATGCAGATGGCCCTCGATGATGCGGATTTGAGACCGGAGGATGTTGATTATATAAACGCCCACGGGACATCAACTCCGCTAAATGATCGATGCGAAACAATTGCAATAAAAACAGTCTTTGGTGAAGCGGCTGGAAACCTTGCGATAAGCTCAACCAAATCAATGACGGGTCACATGCTTGGAGCCGCTGGAGGTATCGAATCGGTTTTTACCGCACTCAGTATCCGTGATCAGATTGCCCCCCCAACCATTAATCTCCATAACCCGAGCCCTGAATGCGATCTTGATTATGTGCCGCTGACAGCGAGGAAGATGAAGATAAGAGCGGCAATTTCCAACTCATTTGGTTTTGGCGGAACCAATGCTGTTGTCGCCATGAAACGTTTTGATGGTTAAATCTCTATTTGGAGATAGTTGATGAATGTAGTGATAGGTTCAGATCATGGTGGTTATGACCTGAAAGCTCATCTGGTCTCAAAACTGGAGCGTCAAGGGCGTCAGGTTGAGGATCTTGGGTGTCACTCATCAGAATCTGTTGATTATCCTGATTTTGCCGAGCAGGTTTGCAAAAGGGTTATCGATGACCAAAATTCGATTGGGATACTTATCTGCGGCACTGGCATCGGCATGTCCCTTGCCGCAAACAGAAACTATGAAATTCGTGCGGCGCTCTGTCATGATGAATTCAGTGCCCAGATGAGCCGTGAACATAATAACGCCAACATTCTCTGTCTCGGTGCCCGGGTTATCGGTACAGGGCTTGCAGAATCAATTGTAGATACCTGGCTTAACTCCTCCTTTTCAGGAGGCAGACATCAGATACGAATAGATAAATTTAGCAAGTGATACTTAAATAGAGATATCAGCTCAGAAAGCCGATCCTGCTACCTGCAGGACCGGCTTTCTGAATTTGTGCCCCATCTGTTTTATGACCACATGGTTACCAATTGATTATCTTTTGTTATAGTAAACAATGGTAAACGTAACAGAGAAACTATTCATAGCTTGGAGAAAGAGATGAAATGCCCTTATTGTGGCGATCTGGACAATAAAGTAATTGATTCCCGTCTCAATAAAGAGTCCACAATTACCAGACGAAGACGATCCTGTCTGGCTTGCGATCAGCGATTTACCACGTATGAGCGGCTGGAGGTTATGATGCCTGTCCTGGTGAAAAAAGATGGACGGCGAGAACCGTGGGACAGACAAAAAATCGCCATGGGACTTGAAAAAGCATGTGAGAAGCGGCCGGTCAGCAGGGATACCATTGACCAGTTTGTCGATGAAATTGAGCACAAACTCCAGGATATTGGATCCAAAGAGGTCCCTTCATCGGTTATCGGTGAGTGGGTAATGGAGAATCTGTCTAACCTGGATGAAGTTGCATATGTCCGTTTTGCTTCTGTCTATCGCCAGTTCAAGGATGTAAATGAGTTTATGGAAGAATTGAAAACATTACTTGAAGATCGCGACCAGGTTGAATGACTTTCCCACGTTGAGTGAATATGGCTGATAAAAACGCTGAATATTTTATGCAGCTTGCCCTCAAAGAGGCAAAAAAAGGCTTGGGCAGGACATCGCCAAACCCCTGCGTGGGTGCTGTTATCGTTAAAAATGACACGGTTATTGCGACCGGTTATCACAAAAAGGCTGGAACTCCTCACGCTGAGATTCATGCGTTGCGGATGGCTGGAGACAATGCATCCGGCGCTGATATGTATGTAACGCTTGAACCATGCAACCATCATGGGCGGACGGCTCCCTGCAGTCATGCTGTAGCTGCTTCAGGCATAAAAAAAGTGATTGTCGGTTTGAGCGATCCCAATCCACTCGTGGATGGCTCAGGGGTCGATTATCTGCGAAAAAAAGGGATAGAAGTCAATTGTGGTGTACTTGAAAAAGAGTGTAGGGACATCAATAAGCCGTTCTTGAAATATATTGTTTCCTCACGTCCCTGGGTGATCATGAAAGCTGGCCTGAGTCTTGATGGAAGATTGAATTATCGTAGGGGAGCGGGCGGTAGGATAACCGGTCCGGAAAGTTGCCGAAAGGTTCACCGATTGCGTGATACGGTTGATGCTATCCTTGTTGGAATTGGTACCGTTAAAGCTGATAATCCATCGCTGACTACAAGACTTCCGCGAGGGCAGGGTAAAGATCCTGTTCGTATTGTTCTCGACTCAAAACTCCAGATTGATGAAAATGCCCAGGTTTTGAGTCTGGAGTCTAACGCCCAGACATGGATTTTCTGCCTGGAAACAGCTGATACTGATAAAGCGCAGCGTTTGAGGCGCCGTGGCGTTAAACTCTTCTCTGTTGCAGCAGATAACCTTAACAGGGTTGATCTTGATAATATGTTGAAAATAGTTGCAGGTCAGGAAATTACTTCTCTAATGGTGGAAGGGGGCTCGAGCGTTCACGGTGCTTTCCTGCGTGAGGGCCTTGTTGACTACGCATATCTTTTTTATGCTCCCATTTTTGCAGGAGATGGTGGCGTTTCTCTGGCCACAGGACTTCAGGTTGATGGTGGAAAAGGTGATGCAGTTAAACTGATGGACGTTAATACCAGAAGGTATGGAAATGACTGGATGGTAAGCGGTGATGTTGTTTACCCTGATAGAAGATAATGGTATCTGGGTTTAACCTTATTCAAAGTGATTTTTAATCTTTTGCCAGATCCTGGCCATCTCATCGAAACTTTCAAAATCAAATGACAAGGTAACACGGTCTTTTTCAAATGCCGGACTATGTGACAGGTGACAACGGTCTGGCAACCCAAGCTCATGTTTACGTTCGTTAAATATTTTTTCTGCGTTATTGCTTAAGGGGTGGCTTGCTTCATAGAGAAATCTCAGGAGGTTGCCGGCACTCTGGGGTCTATTTGATGTTATGTTTTCCGGGAGAAAATCCCTGAAATTTTCATGGAAAAGGTCTCTGAAAGTCCCTCCCCTCTGAGCGATGAGAATCTGGCACATATCAAGGAGCCGTTTCTGCTTATTTTTATTCAAGGAAAGTGTCGAGAAGAGCTCACAGAGAAAAAGTCGATCTTCTGCTGATAGGGAAGTAAGGATCAGTCCGACTTTGTCAGAGATATCTTCATTATGAATTGAATCTCGTATCGATTGTTCAAGCGTGAGTAACGGCAAGAGTCGTTGCAAGTGGCCGTACGAGCCGAGGTGCAGTTGTTTTATGACGGTATCTCGTGATTCCTGAGGGATCAGGGAATCGGTAAGTTTCAGAAAGCGGGCTGACATAATCGCGGAAAGCGGTCCGCTCAACCGTTGATCTTCAAGAATTGTTGCCAGCAGTTCACCCGGATCGGAAATATCGGCGACCCTGCAGAAAACAGACTCACCATTGCCTATTGTCTGCAGTGCCAGAATCCTTCTCCTCCCGCAGATTACCTGATACCCCTCACCCATCTTCATCAGCACGGGAGGATGAAAGAGTCCATAGCGCTTTATGGACGAGAGAAAATCAGCAGATAGGTTGACACCGAGATCTTTGTGAAGCGTGAAGCGGTCGATTTCTGATTGGAGAAGCGATTCCAGAGAAATAATACGAAAAGATTCAGTTTTCATGGGTGAGAAATAACAAAGCTGTTCTATCACACAAGGCGATAGAACAGCTCTTAAGCTGCAGGAGAATAGAAACGGTAAGTTTCCTGGAGATTATTTCCAGAAACCTACCTGTTGATTTTATCCCTTAATATTCCGGACGGTTTAAAGGTAACGACCCGACGAGCATCAAGTGTCAATTCTTCGCCGGTTTGGGGATTTCTTCCTCTACGGGAATTTTTATCCTTTACGTTGAACTTGCCAAAGCCGCTCAGAAGCAGATCGGAACCGCTGATAAGAGATTGTTTTGAGAGCCTTAAAAAAGCTTCAACTGAGTCGGTCGCCTGAGCTTTGGTTAAACTTTCATGGTTTTTGTAAACCTGTTGAACGAGATCAGCTTTTGTCAGTGTCATATTCTCCTCCTGAAGAAGTTATTTTTCTATACGCTCAACTACAATGATATACTGACAGCAAAGAAAGTCAATAGTATCAAGTGATTATTTTTGATTTTATAATAATTGACCGTCCCTTCCTAGATATTTCCTGCCATCTGAAATATGGGCAGATACATGGCAACGACCAGCGTACCAATCATGCCTCCAAGGAAAACCATCATAAACGGTTCTATCATTGCGGTGAGATTTGAGACCGCCTGATCCACCTCTTCATCGTAGAAATCAGCAATTTTTTCAAGCATTGTGTCTAGTGCACCAACCGATTCGCCGACGTTTATCATCTGCACAACCATATTTGGAAATACGCCGCTCTCCTCAAGGGGTTCGGCTATTGGTCGCCCTTCTGCAATAGAGTCTGCAGTGCGGAGGACCGCACGCTCAATAACTTTGTTACCTGAAGTCCTGGCCACGACCTGAAGCGCTTCCAGGATTGGCACACCACTCTGGAGCATGGTGCTGAGTGTTCTTGTGAATTTGGCTACCGCAACTTTTCTGATGAGCAGGCCAACCACCGGCAGACGCAGGAAGGCCTGATCTATACGCAATCGACCTTTTTCAGTACTGTATACCTTTTTGAATACATAGATCAGGGCAATGACTGGCAGGATGATCCAGATGAGATTTTCTTTAAAGGCATTGCTTATAGCAACAACGATCAGCGTTGGAACAGGCAGTGTTGAATCCATCTGGGCGAACATCTCTTCAAAAACAGGAATGACAAAAACAAGAATGACAACAAGTATCAGCAGTGATATTGCCAGACAGATCGCCGGATATGTCATGGCGCCTTTGACTTTCTTTTTAAGCGCCATGGCTTTTTCCATGAAAATGGCGAGTCTGCTGAGAATAGTATCTAAAATACCCCCGGTTTCACCGGCCTCAATCATATTGGAATAAAGGTTGTCAAAGATTTTGGGCTGTTTGCGCATTGAATCAGCAAATGTGGTTCCCGATTCTACATCTCCTTGGATTTCGGATATACATTTCCTGAACGTAGAATTTTCCTGCTGCTTACTGAGGATTTCAAGACATTGGACAAGCGGTAACCCGGCGTCGATCATAGTTGAAAGCTGACGGGTAAAGATAACAATATCCTTGCCGGTAACCTTGGGTTGGAAAAATGCTATATTTCCAAAAAGATCTTTAGGCTTTTCTTTAACAACAGGAGCGGTGATACGCATACGTTTAACATGGGCCAGTGCTGCAGCCTGATCAGGTGCTTCTACCTCACCTTTTCGTTTCTCTCCATAAGAGTTTTTACCTTTCCAGACATAGACAGGCATATCAATCTCCAAAGTTCAAAAAAAAATTACAGTTTCAGCTGTTCTGGTGACAAAATTGGGCTGAATGTATGGATTATCATAAATGTTATTATATTCCATGAGTTTGTAGAATACAAGGGAGCTTCGTAGAGATTTTCTTTTTCTTGATAATATCGTCATAAGCTCTCGTAAATATTAAAATAAATTAATGGATTACGTTATAGTAATCAGTCGATCTAGTGGCTGATTACCCATTGTGACTGGAAAATATTATTGCTGAAGTATATAAATTTTGTTAGATTAATTAACCCGCTGTTCGACACAGCGTTGGTCGATTTTTTACAAACATCAAGAATTACTAAGTTTATAATTGCAGGTTTGATTTACCGATGAGGAGGACGTTATGCAGGAAGCTGCTTTAAAGTATAGTAACGGGGATTTTAAACCGGTCGTTGAGAAATGTGACGGCTGTGAAAGGATTGTTGAGGAGTCAGGGACTCATTTTTGCAAAACCTTTGTCAATCCTGAGGCCAAGTGGAGACTGGGTATCTGCAATTTTGCAACTCACCAGAAACCGGAAATTATTGTCGCTAAGGTTCGCATTAACCCGCTGAAAGCTGCAAAACGAGCCTCGAATAAATAACTAATTGTTAAGAATTACCTTTTCCTTTCCATACATAACAAAGCCTCAATTCCTATGGTACCAGGAATTGAGGCTTTGTTGTCTTGATGTCTCTTCCCTGTTATGACCGGCCGACCCCAACATAGGTAAATCCCTTTTCTTTCAGTGTCGCAGGGGCGTACACATTCCTCAGGTCGATAAAGACCCTTTTGTTCATGGTTGATTTTAATCTGTCAAAATCAAGGGCTCTATATTGGTTCCATTCTGTCATGAGGATGACGGCATCAGCATTATTGACAGCTTCATAGGCATTGTCTGTATACTCAATGCCAGACGGCAGAACCTGTTTTGCCTCTTCCGTACCCTGTGGATCATGAGCCCTGATTTTAGCTCCTTTCTCCATCAGGGCAGGAATAATAGTGATAGCTGGTGAATCTCTCATATCATCGGTTTCAGGCTTGAACGTAAGACCGAGAACAGCGATGGTTTTACCCGCTTCCGAACCTCCCAGTGCATCTCTTATTTTTTTGACCATTTTGGCTTTCTGAGCTGCATTTGCTTCAACCGCAGCCTCAACAATTCGCAGACTCTGGCCGTTTTCCTGGGCTATTCTCATCAAGGCCAGCGTGTCTTTGGGGAAACAGGAGCCGCCATAGCCAGGGCCCGGATGGAGGAATTTTGAACCGATCCGGCCATCCATGCCAATGCCTCTGGCCAGAGCAATGACATCGGCGCCTATTTCATCACAGAGCATCGACATTTCATTGATGAAGCTGATCTTGGTGGCCAGAAAGGCATTCGCGGCATATTTGGTCAACTCGGCGGTTTCAATGTCGGTTTTGACAATCGGGGTTTCCTGCAGAAAGAGTGGTTGGTAGACCGCTCTCAATACAATTTCTGCCCGATCAGATTCGACTCCGATTACAACCCTGTCTGGCCGCATAAAATCGCTTATGGCAGCACCTTCTCGAAGAAATTCGGGGTTTGAGGCAACATCAAAATCGGCATCCGGATTAACTTCACTGATAATACGGGCAACCTGCCTGGCGGTACCAACGGGGACGGTGCTCTTATCAACAATTATGGTGTAGCCTTTCAGGTGTCTGGCCACCTCCCTGGTTGCCTCATAGATATAGGTGAGATCGGCGTAACCGTCACCCCTCCTGCTGCTTGGTGTTCCAACGGCAAGAAACACTGCTTCTGCAGAAGCAACCGCCTCTGCCAGGTCAGTTGTAAAGGTAAGATGTCCATTATCAACATTTTTTGTGACCAGAGCCTCGAGTCCCGGTTCGTAAATCGGGATGGTTCCCTGTTTCAGTTTTTCAATTTTTTCCTCTACCTTATCGACACAGGTAACGTGATGGCCGAACTCGGCAAAGCAGGTTCCGGTAACCAGTCCGACATATCCGGTGCCAATCATAGTGATTTTCATACATCAAACTCCTCTTGTTC
>CAZOWJ010000015.1:0-57597 GCA_964583415.1 uncultured Desulfocapsaceae bacterium | reverse complement strand
GAGCCTTCATTGATTGGGTTGGAATTATTTTCGTACTTGTCCCTATCCTTTCTCCCATCATCCCCCTACTTGGATTCGACCCATTGTGGTTTGCCATGATGATCATCGTTAATCTGCAGATGTCTTTTTTGACACCCCCTTTCGCCTATGCAATGTTTTTCCTCAAGGGTGCGGCTGACCCTGCACTTGGGATCGAGACCAAGGACATCATCCGCGGCATGCTCCCCTTCGTAGGAATCGTTGCAATTGGCTTAATATTACTCATAATCTTTCCGCAGATCGTCACGTGGCTGCCAAGCACAATGTAGGAATAAAATTATATGAAACAAATTACAACTGATAGTGCACCAGCGGCTTTCGGACCATTCTGTCAGGCTATGGTAGCCAACGGTATGGTCTTCACTTCCGGCGCGTTGCCTCTTGATCCTGAAACCGGTGCACTGGTGGATGGTGGGATAGTTGACCAGACTCACCGAACGATGAAAAACCTACAAGCCGTAGTTGTAGCAGCAGGGGCATCGATGGACACCATCGTGCAGGTGGTGATCTACCTTACCGACATGCACGATTTCGAGAAGATGAATGAAGTGTATGCCACCTATTACAACGATCGTTTCCCGGCCAGGGCTACAGTTGGAGTTGCTGCTTTAGCAAAAGGAGCGTTGGTAGAGATACAGGCTATAGCAGCAGTTTAGCAGTTTGAATTGGTAATTTGTAAGCGAGGTTCCTGATTTTGCTCTCTGGGTGTAGTAGCAATGCATATAATCAAATCATTCCCTAACTAAAAGGTATGGTATAGACAACTTTTCTAGGTTTCTTAATATTGTTATTGATGCTATGTCTTATCGCTCATTGGTATTAATGAAGAATTTTTGGCTCTTTCCCAACTAGAAAAAGATCGATGTAAAGAATGTTTGATACTATACCCGAGGAAAAAGGACGACCTCCACAAATGGAATTCAAGAGCTTAAATGAAGCGGCATACTCAATCATCCGAAAGAAAATATTGCGAGGGGAATTCGCACTTGGCAGTCGAATAAGAGAAGATGTCTTGGCCGAACAGATAACGATTAGTCGTACACCGGTTCGAGAAGCAATAAACCGACTCGTCGCAGACGGAATTATAATTAAGAAATCTCAACGAGGTTTGTATCTCATTGATCCGGGGCCTGAGCAGATAGAAGACAATATTGACATTCGGATTTCCCTGGAAAAATTGTCTGTTGAGAAATGTATTGAACGTGCGACAGATGAAGGTGTTGAAGAAATTAGCAATTCATTATTAGATTTTGAAAAGGCGCTTAGACAAAAAGACTATGATGTATGTAATCAACTTGATTCTGATTTTCATACTCTGATTGCACAGATGTCTGGAAACGATAGCCTAGTGAGTTTACTAGATGATTTGTCGGCGTTTTTTCAGTTGGTACGTAAAGAAGAAAAGAAGAATCATCCTGAAAAAAAGAACAAATGTACACTGAAGGAACATCGACGTATTGCGGAGGCAATTAAAAACAGAGATATTTTAGCGGCAAAAGAGGCCGTGGAAGTCAATATTAAAACAATGCGCAAAAATCTCTTCAATTAGGAAAAGTAAAACAAATGCGGGTAAAATTTCGATGATTTTTGGCACGGTAAGTATTTTCAATTGTGAAGTATTTTCTAATTTCACTTAGATTTGACTCTCGTCATTGAGTCAGGCATTTTGTTTTACCTCCTCGAGAATTTCAGGATGAGACGCCGTTAATTTTCCAGTGTTAATACCCCGAACCTGTTATGGGTTTTATCTGCACCTTCTAATATTGTTGGGAAATATAATTTATAAAATATAAACTTAAAGTGTGGTGACTTTTCTGAAGAGAAGAGCGTTCGATATAAGCTGGACGATCCGGTTCTTTCTGTCTGGACTCATGTTTCTTCGCTTTCAAGTGAATGGGTCAAAGGTTTATACAATCGTTTTATACTTAATATAATTACAAAATATCATTCAAACTCAGGAGATATTTATGCCGAATTTTGACGCTAATCTATCAATGATGTTTCAGGAAGTAGATTTTTTGGATCGCTTCGATGCTGCCGCCAAGGTCGGATTCAAAGGAGTTGAGTATCTGTTCCCCTATGATTTTGAAGTAAATCAATTGGTTGACCTGCTGCAGAAAAATAATCTCAAGCAGGTGTTGCATAACTTGCCTGCAGGTGATTGGGGGGCAGGGGATCGTGGTATTGGCGTATTTCCGGATCGCATTGGTGAATTTCAGGAAGGTGTTGGGAGAGCTATCGAGTATGCAAAAGCTTTAGGGAATACCCAGGTAAATATGATGGCAGGAATTGCGCCTGAAGGTGTTCATACCGATGTGCTGAATAAAACACTCATTGATAATGCAGCGTTTGCCGCTTCCGAATTGGCCAAACATGGTATCCATCTTGTGATAGAGTCGATTAATACCAGGGATATACCAGGTTTCTTCCTGTGTGGTACACAACAGTGTCTTGATATAATAACTGCAACCGGATCAGATAATATCCAATTGCAATACGATATTTATCATATGCAAATTATGGAAGGTGACCTTGCACCTACAATGGAGAAACACCTCAGTAGCATAGGTCACATCCAATTGGCAGATTCCCCGGGCCGCCACGAACCTGGAACAGGCGAGATCAATTATCCCTTCCTCTTCGATTTTCTTGATCGAATCGGCTACGACGGATGGATCGGGTGTGAGTATATTCCTGCTAATAAAACTGAAGAGGGATTGGGGTGGTTTGAACCTTACAAATAATTTGGTTCTCAACAGGTGTGACTCTCAGTTTCCGGGATCTTGATAATTAAGATAACAACAAAAAATAAAGGGAGAAAAAAATGAGCAAAATCGGATTTATCGGACTTGGTATCATGGGCGCGCCCATGGCTGGACATCTTCTCGATGGTGGACATGAACTGTATGCCTTTACCCTTGAAGGGGTACCTCAGGAGCTTTCAGATAAAGGAGCCGTATCATGTAACAACAGTCAGGAAGTGACAGAAAAAGCTGATTTCATAATTGTAATGGTTCCCGATACCCCACATGTAGCAAGTGTTTTGTTTGGGGAAAATGGTGTTGCGGCAGGTTTGACACGGGGCAAAACAGTCATTGATATGAGCTCAATTTCACCAATTGAGACTAAGGAATTCGCCAAAGGCATCAATGAGCTTGGTTGTGAATATCTCGATGCCCCCGTATCCGGCGGCGAGGTTGGTGCCAAAGCGGGAACGCTTACAATCATGGTTGGCGGTACAGAGGCGGGATTCGAAAAAGTAAAACCACTCTTTGAACTCATGGGTCAGAACATAACCCTTGTTGGTGGTAATGGAGATGGCCAAACCTGTAAAGTTGCCAACCAGATCATTGTTGCCCTGAATATCGAAGCGGTTGGTGAGGCTCTTCTTTTTGCTTCTAAAGCAGGTGCTGATCCTGCCAGAGTGCGGGAAGCCTTGATGGGTGGTTTTGCTTCTTCCAAGATTCTAGAAGTACATGGCGAACGTATGATCAAGCGAACCTTCGATCCAGGTTTTCGCATCGAACTGCATCAGAAGGATTTGAACCTGGCCCTGAGTAATGCCCGTGCCATGAAAATCAGCCTGCCTAACACTGCCACAGCACAGGAACTTTTCAATTCATGTGCTGCACACGGCGGTGATGGTTGGGATCACTCCGCGATGGTGCGTGCACTTGAGCTGCTGGCATCACATGAAATAGCCTGACAACGAGCGAGAGCAGTTGCTCCCAAAAGATGAGAGCTAAAACGCCCCCATTTCTCTGTCAAGGAGTATGGGGGCAATGTAAGTGATCGAAGTATTATTTGCATAATATCCATCTCCTGAATGAGCCCGCAGATTTGCCTGACATATTGTAAGTAAAAAGTTCCACATAGTAAAACGGGGACAGACCAGAATGGCGCTAGTTTAAGCGTTTACAGGAGTTATATTTTCCCTTGAATCGAAGCAAACTATTAATATTATAATTATTTTTTGGCTGATGCCTTGCGAGTAACAAAAAGTTCAGTTAAAATGTTAGGCGTTGTGGTTATTATGTATATGAAATGCCAAATTTATTGGAGCGCGATAGGCTAATTTAAAAACCTGAAAAGGAGGCTGCCAATGCCCATATACGAATTTTTATGCCAAAAGTGTGATCATAATTTTTCCATTGTCATGACCATTTCAGAGTATGAAACGAAAAAGATTATGTGTCCGGAATGCAAAAGCAAAGAGATAAAACGGCAAATTTCATCGTTTCACGCTATTACCACTAAAAAAAGTTAAGCCTCAACAGAGGTTAGCCAAGTGACATTTTTACAATTTGAAAGAAGAATAAGGAAATTAAACGGGGACAGACCACGTTTTTATTGAATTAATCCGCATTTCGTTGTATCACAGTTCTATGCCAAGACGAGCTCGACTTATTGTGCCGGGTACACCTCTGCACATTATTCAACGTGGGAACAATAAGCAGGCCTGTTTTTTTAGTGACGAAGACTACCTATTTTATCTTGATTGTCTAGAGGAGTATGCTCTAAGTGCAGGTTGCTCAATTCATTCCTACGTTTTAATGACCAATCATGTCCATCTTCTCCTCACGCCAAGCCAATTGCATAGCGCAGGCAACCTAATGAAGCGTTTGGGGCAACGTTATGTCCAGTATATTAATCGAACCTACAAGCGCAGCGGTACGCTCTGGGAAGGCCGATTTCGTTCGAGTATTATTCAACAGGAAGAGTATCTTTTTACCTGTCAACGATACATTGAAATGAACCCGGTCCGCGCTGAAATGGTGAAGCATCCCGGAGACTATCGATGGTCAAGTTACCGGATCAATGCTCAAGGAGAGAAATCTGAGTTAATATTACATCATTTGATTTACCAGGCTCTCGGCAACACTGATTCGGAAAGACAGATGGCATATGGGGAGCTTTTCCGCCATGAACTGGAATCTGGAGAAATAGATAAAATCAGAAAGGCGACTAATGGTAATTTTGCTATAGGTACCAATCATTTTCGCGAAGAAATAAGTGAGATGCTTGGTCGTCGTGTTTCTCCAGGTAAAGCTGGGCGGCCGAGGAAAAGAAGAGCTGAAACAGATTAAAAACGTGGTCTGTCCCCTATTTTATTTCTGGACCAATGGGGTCAGAGTACATAATGTAGTTGAGACGGGTAGATAGTTGCTTGAAACACGGTGTCGCCGGTATCATTTCCGGCTGAAAAAGAACAACCTCCACTTCCCCTAAACCCTTAACTAATGAGGATACCTATGTCACAGAGCGTCTACAAAATCATCGAAATGGTTGGATCAAGCCCAGCATCCTGGGAAGAGGCTGCACAAAATGCGATTAAAGCAGCAGGATTGAGTTTGCGTGATTTGCGTATTGCCGAGGTTATTAGACTGGATATGATAGTTGATGATGGCAAAGCTGCCATCTATCGGGCGCGAGTGAATCTGTCCTTCAAAGTCCTTTCGGATTAATACATCATCTGAGTATGATGACCCGGATGACCAATGTCCGGGTCATCGGCTGGACATACTCAAGCTGATCGGCGGAGAAGCTGGTCTCAACGGCTGAGTAGACGGCATAGCACCGCAGTGACCGAGGGAGCATTAAATCGTCATATGACGACCAGCAGGTTCGTCCTTTCCTGGGAAAGTGAAGCGAACCCTTGCCTGATCCTTACGGAGAAACGGTTTCCTTCAACGCAGATCATCCGCAATCCGACAGCCTTTTGGCCCCAGCGTAGCAGCGCCGCACCGCCTTCGTCTCCAATTGCGCACCCCACGAGGCCCAACTCGGTAAGTGTAGGGGGAAATGCCTGGGCGAGGGCCACGATACCTCCATCTGTCAGACCGGGGTTGTAACTCATGCTGAAAGACCGCAAGGCGGGACCTTCATAGAGAGACGTCTCGCGCAGCGCTCCGGCGATGATCTCTGCGTCCACTGCTCCCAGGCCCGCATTTCGCAAATGCAGATCATAGTCCGCATTCGATGCCCGGGATACTTCCAGTCTGTCGGCGGCGCTTAGACAGACGGCGTTTCCGGTCGAACGCAGAGCATCGATCAAAACGCTCATGCCCATTTGAACGTCAACCTCTGAACCTGAAGGTTCGATACCTTTTCCTAATAACATACCAACTCCACTAAGGAGGGCCACGCCGCCGATCAAACCACTTCGCAGAAACTGTCTTCGATAGAATTTCCTGTTATTATTCGGCATGGCTTATCCCTTCCTTGTCAAGGAAACACAATACCAGTCGCTTCTTGGCCCAGTTCCCAAAGCTTGGCCGCCACATCGATATTAAGAGCAGCATCGTCTATCACTCCAAGTGCAGGGAATCCGCCCATCTCTCCCGGCCCATCGGGCCCATAGTAATCGCCTTGTTTGACGTTATCGCCCGTGGCGGCAACGATCGTTGGCAGGCTGCCCTGCCATGCTTCCATGAACACCATCTTGCTCAGGATTGCGGGGTCAAGGTGGCGCTGCAGATTGGTTTTGGTGAATCCGGGGTGACAGGCAACCGAAAGGATGGCATCGCCCTTTGCCTCAATACGCCGGCCTAATTCCAGTGCGAAGACAATATCGGCAAGTTTGCTCTGGTAGTATTCCCGCTTCGAATCGTAGGGCTTTTCAAGCTTGAGATTGTCGAAGTCGATATGGGCGCCACGGTGGGCGATGCTGCTGAGAGTGATGACCCTGGACCCGGGCGTCCCGGCGAGCGTGTCGTAAAGAAGCCCGGTCAGGGCGAATGGTCCTAAGAAATTCACACCGAACTGCGATTCAAAGCCGTCTTCTGTCACTGACGCAGGCGGCATCATGATGCCTGCATTGTTGATCAGGACATCCAGCGTGGCGTGACGTTCACGAAATGAGTCAGCAAATTTCCGGACGGACACAAGGCTGGCCAGATCGACGATGCTCATTTCAACCGTACCCTTGATGGCCTCCTCTTGAATATCTGACTTTGCCTTGTTCATCTTCTCGGGATTTCGGCCCGCGATCACCACGTCAGCCCCGGCCTTTGCAAAGGCAAGCGCTGTAAAATATCCGGTCCCAGAGTTGGCGCCTGTGACCAATACGGTCTTATTCTCCTGGCTCTTCAAATTCTCCGAAGTCCAGGCTTCTAACGCATTGATCATCTTGCGTTGAAGATCATTTTGGGATTGTTGTTCTCTTTCATTCATTCTCGACTCCTCAAACTGGAAAGGCAAAAGATCATTGAAGCAACAATGTAAGACCATGATCCCGAAACGTAAAGGCACTCTGCGCTCGAAACCCCCTGATTTCGATATACCAATGATCAAATACGACGTAGATCAATGATGGTCAGATAAGGTGAACCGAGCGTCGAACTCAATTAGAAAAAGTAGTAAGTTCTGATTGCTCTCAAAACTCAGCTTAGCGCAAGTAACGCTATTTCATCAATAAAGTGAGGTAACTGATTTTATGTTTCTACCTCCAAAATCAGTCCCCTCGACACCATGTAGAAAAATTCGATCTGTCTCCCGTCGCAAAGTCGAGAAGCTGAAGTTTAGTGGTAATGGGATAATAATTTTACTTTTCAGATTCTTTATCCTAGTATCTCACGAAGTCGGAAGCATCTATTGAGCTATCTTCCTTGCATTACCAGCATATTCAATTCAGCCGTCCGATGGCTCTTTATAAATTTAAAACAACAAGGACTTGTTGAATGCGCAATTTTGAACTTGAAGTCTATTTTTCAAAATGGGAGTTTACTGCCAGATACCACATGACAGCATCAGATGTGGAAAGCATGTCCCTGAAGGAATTATTGTCCATGGCAACACCCGAGGAGCGGATTGCTTTCGATAATCAATGGCTGGGGTATACAGAAACCTGGGGGGCAGCAGACTTGAGAGAGAGCATTGCGGCCACTTATGACAAAATGGAACGTCAAAACATCCTTTGTTTTGCAGGTGCTGAGGAAGGTCTCTATACAACAATGCGCGTTTTACTCAATAAAAACGATCATGTCGTTGTTGTCGTTCCCAATTATCAGGCTGCGGAAACCTTACCTCTGGATATTTGTGATGTAACCGGGGTGCCCTTGCTGCCAGAAGAAAATTGGCGATTAGACATAGATGATGTTGCGGGAGCTATTCGTGCGAACACCAAGCTTATTTCGATCAATGTGCCAAATAACCCAACCGGTGCAACAATACCGAAGGACGACCTCAACGACCTCATAGCTCTTTGTCGGAAAAATAATATTTACCTTTTTAGCGATGAAGTATTTCGTCTTTTGGAACTCGATGAAGACAAGCGTATGGTTCAAGTTGCCGATATTTATGAGAAGGGTATTTCTCTCAATGTGATATCTAAATCCTACGGCTTGCCTGGATTGAGGATTGGTTGGATTGCCAGCCAAGATCAGGATTTACTGCTTCGCCTCGAGCGCTACAAGCACTATCTTTCGATTTGCAATTCAGGTCCCAGTGAGCGTCTTGCAATGATCGCTCTCAGAAACAGGGAGCAAATTCTCGAAAGCAAGCGCTCTCTCTTGCGAGAGAACTTACAGACGCTTGGCCGATTCTTCGGGGATTACTCGTCTCTATTTGAATGGTCGCCGCCAGATGGCGGCTGTATTGCATTTCCGCGATATACAGGAAGGGGTGGCGTTGAGCGTTTCTGTAAGACGCTTGTCAGCGAATACGGTGTCTTACTTCTACCCGCTTCCGTGTATCGTTCTGAACTCATGGATACTCCCCCGGACCGATTTCGCATTGGTTTTGGCCGGAGAAAGGTTAAGGCAGGATTGGCTGTGTTCCGCAAATTCCTCAACGACAAGAAAAGCGAGCTAGAGCGATAAAAGCTGCAATTGATAATTGCATGAAGTAACCCGAGTGCGTTAGAAAAAAAGGTTTATTGCTCATTACAAAGGTGACGTTTATGGCCATTCAGCTATGCGAATTTTTATTCGCAGTGGTTTTAACCATAAATCTGTAAAACCGCCGGCTAAGCCGAGAAGCAAAGCCACGCGTTTTGCGCGTGGTCGTTTACTGTTTCATGAAGGTTCGCTCGCTGGAGGCTGTCATGTCAGGTGAGCCCGACCAGGGTGCTGCCGGATATAAAATCTTTCAAAAAGACAAAGGGATCAAGCCCTGTCTCTCTATCTCTCGCTTCAGCGCACTGAAGTCGGGTCGTGTATCGATCCTTAAGGATGAAGGGTTTGCCTTTTGGGCCTGAGGTAGAAGCGGAAGTAACCGACAAGATTGGAGCTGATAAAGAGTGCTTCCATCAACACCGCTCCCGGCGAACCAGCAAGATAGTTATGTATTGTCCAGATCGTGGTGCCTGCCAGCATCAACTGTCTGAGACGTTTGTCTGTCATGCCTCATTGTACCTCTATTCTGACCAGCCACTTGACCCACTTGTTTCCATCTAAATCTGGAAAAACAGCTCTTACTGGAAACCCATGGAGGATTGGTATTGGTTCACCTTCCCATTGGTAGGCCAGGAAGCTTTTACGCGAACGTGCCTCTTTGATCTCTACTAGAGAGGCATATCCATCAGCACTGACCAGTCGAATATGACGTGCGCTGGCTTTTACATCAGCTAACTCTAAAAGATAATCAAGCGAGACCCCGGACCAGGTGGCAGTATCTTCAAAAAATCCAGGGCAGACCAGCGTCGGGCGGGATTCAATCTTTGGCATACAGCGTAAGTCGTCGTATTTCAGTTTGAGCGGTTTCATAACCGCTCCTGTTATTTCAAGAGAGTAGTTTGTCAGGTCGATTACTTGTGCAGTTCCGGTGACATGCAGTTGGGTGTCCGGATCAAGCTCTGTGTATCCTGGAATTTTATCTGGAAGGGTGGGAACAGTAATCGGAGATAATGTGCAGGGAGCAGGGATGATTGCTCCGAGAGGTGATTTTTCCTGTGACTGGACTGTCTGGGAACTCATTGTTAAGAACAGGATCAGAATGAATGATATAACATTGAGGTTGAGCACCGAAAATTTGAACCTCCATAATACTCCTTCTTGAAGAAGAAGTTTTTTCGCATGCATATGATATCTCCTGGTAAAGGCTCCACGTGTCTATTTAAAATCATGACAGCTGGGTTTCCCATGTCCTGGGGATGGCTCTGGGCTGAGCATCTGCTGTATACCCATTGCCTTCTGCTCACCCATCACTCTCCACGAAGACCTTTGAGAAAAGCCAGGACGTTTTTTCCAAGAACCCGGTGGTTATAACCTCCCTCCAGGAGTCCGTAGCAGCCACCGCCGTTTCGCACTGCGGTTTCACGAACCCATCCCCCCATTGTCTTGTAATCAGCCGTGTAGAGCAGGCCGCCCCAGTCGTTAACATGGTGATCAAAACCGGCTGAGACGGCGATAACATCAGCCCGGGTGGACTGGAGTGCGTCAGAAACCGCTTCGAGGTATGGTTCACGCTCGTCGGGTCCCGGGTTAAGAATTTCTACCCAGGGTTCGTTTCCCAGGATATTGACGTTACCGTCCCCATAGTGAAGGTCAAAATCGAGAACGAACGCCTGCTCCATCTGGTGCTTTGCCCGCAGGTGATGGAGAGATACAGCCATGTTGTTAAAATAGCAAAATCCCCAGCAGCTGTCAGCCGAGGCATGGTGTCCGGGAGGCCGGATCAGGCCAAAGCTGGGTTCTTTCATTCCTGCCAGGGCGGCCTGGACGGCTCCGCCAGCTGCCAGTGCTGCAATTTGGTAAAGTCCAAGACGTCTGACCTGTTCGAGATGTGTTCTTGTATGGGCAGCGAGGAGATCGTCTTCAGAGGCAGGCACACAGGGAATAATTTCCGCAAATGGTGTAATGGCCTCTACAATTGCCTCCATCCGACCCGGTTCGGCAGCGGGGTCGGAGGTGTATTCATCGTAGAAATGCTGGTGAAAATAAACCTTCATTACGCAGATCTCCGTATTGTTATGTTAACTCAGGTAGCTAAAAGAATAATACACAAATAAATTATATGCAGAAAAAGTGGCTGCTATGGGGAAATCTTTAAAAAATGATGTACAAATAAGGTGTTGTCTATTGTTTCGTCCTAACCAGGACTTACCAGTATACCTTGGTAGCTGATCTTCACTTAATACCAAGATTTAAAATGTGCCAAGCGCATTTTCTTTTTTAAACCTATTCTGCGCTTAGCAGAGATACTTAAACAGCTGGTCCGGCCCAAAACCGGGTGAGATGGAATGTTTCAAGTTGGAGCAAGAGGACGGTAGGTGGAAATATGATAATCCAGGGGGCACGAAAGCAAATGGCAGAGAAAGCAAGCTCGCTTCTCTGCGAGGCAACGCTCAGGCTGTTGAGCAAAAAGCAGAATGTGGTCATCGCCGTGCCGGGCGGCAGCAGTGTCGCTGAGGTTTACAAGAGTTTTCGGGATGCAATTCTTCCCTGGGAGCGAATCAATATATTCTTGCTCGATGAGAGATTGGTGCCTGCCGATCATCCTGAAAGCAACTACAGACTTGTCAGAGAACATCTGGGCAGTAAAATATCCTCCGAGGTCCTTCGTCAGTTCAAATACAGCGCGGACAATCCAATGCAAAGTGTTACGGACTACAGCAGGGAGTTGGAGAGTTGTGGCGGGCACTTTGATATTGTTCTGGCCAGTAGCGGCGAAGATGGACACATTGGCTCTCTTTTCCCAAATCATCCTTCAACGCGGCAGGATAAAAACGGTTTTATCCTGCTTTATGACTCACCAAAGCCGCCGCCGGGCAGGATGTCGGCAAGTTATGGCCTGATTCGGCAGGCAGATACTGGAATAGTACTCTTCTTTGGCAGCGGTAAAGGCGATGCACTACGAAATTTTTTCAACAGAGAGCTATCATATAAGGAATGTCCCGCCAGGATCATGACTGAATTGCCACACTATTACCTGTTGACAGACCAGGAGGTTGAAACCACATGACACTTGAATCGCAAATGATCATCATTTTTGGCGCAACAGGAGACCTGAACCGCAGAAAGCTGATCCCGTCTCTCTATCATCTCGAGCAGAAACAAAGGTTAACCGCCTGCACACCTGTTATCTGTGTTGGCCGCAGGGATCTTACAAAAGAGGAATTTATCAAGCATCTCGAGTTGGAACGATTCATACTGAATCAGGATCCTGCAGTGCTGGGAAATCTTATAAAACGAATAGAGTATTGCCGTTTTGATATTGCCACCGGAAGCAATGATGAGTTTGTGAAATTTATTAGTACTGTTCAAACACGACATGGATGTACCCATAACAAGCTCATGTATTTTGCTTTACCTACCTCGGTCTTTCAGCAGACGGTAACGTTGATCGACGCCCTTGACCATGAAAAGGGATGGAGGAGGGTTGTATTTGAAAAACCGTTTGGTGCTGATCTGCCGAGTGCACAGCTTCTCAACACAAATATCCGTGATGTTCTTCAGGAAGATGAGATTTATCGTGTCGATCATTATCTTGGCAAAGAACTGGTTCAAAATATTCTCACCTTACGATTTGCCAATGAGATATTCTCAGGAGCCTGGAGGGCGCGGGCAATTGACCATGTACAGATCACGGTATCTGAAACACTTGGGGTGGAAAAAAGGGCGGGGTATTATGACAAAAGTGGCGCAGTACGCGATATGATCCAGAATCATCTACTGCAGCTCCTGTCCTTTGTTGCTATGGAACCACCTTCAGAAGGATCAACGGACGGTCTCAGAGATGAGGCAGAGGCGGTGATTCGCCATTTACGACCGCTTGAGAAAACAGATATCGTTCTTGGACAATATAGTCCTGGCGAGATTGATTCTGAAGCTGTAGCGGGGTACCTCTCGGAACCTGAAGTGGTGGAGAATTCAATCACCGAAACCTATGCAGCAATACGAGCCTATATCGACACCGATCGCTGGCAGGGCGTTCCATTTTATTTGCGAACGGGGAAACGTCTTCAACAGCGTTATGCCGATATTAAAATCGTCTTTAAAAAGCGTAATCGGCATATCGTCGGCAAGGACGGGGAACCCAATATGGTTATCATTCGCATTCAGCCGAATGAGGGCATTGCCATGGCCTTCAACGTCCAGAAGCCGGGAGAGGATGACGAGACGGTATCAGTCATGATGGATTTCTGCCACCACTGTTATTTCGGCCCCAATACGCCCGAGGCTTATGAATCCATACTGTATAATGTCATGGAGGGCGACCACAGTATTTTTCCACGACATGACTGGATCGAAGCCAGCTGGGAATACATAGACAGGTTACGCCTCGTTGCAGATCCTCCGGTTGCCTATAGTGCCGGCAGCACTGGTCCGGCTGAGGCGGACGCGCTCCTGGCGGCTGACGGCAGGAAATGGCTGAACGAAGATACCGCAAAAGAGGTTGTTTCTCTTACGAGTCTCCGGTAGTTTGCGGTTTATGCCACCACGTGCCGGCAGGGTGTAAAATTTAACGCTGTTTTACATGGCCAGATGCTCCACATTGCCAGAATACTCGGTATCAGTTGTCAAACATTATGTCTAGAGCCGGGCCTCGACTTCCTTTACGACATTGGCGGCAGTAATGCCAAACTTCTCGAATACCGCAGTAACTGCCCCGGAGGCTCCGAAGCTCTCCATGCCGATAATACCGCCGTCCTCTCCAACGAAGCGTTCCCAACCCAGCTTGGTTGCCGCCTCGATCGAGACCCGGGCGGTATCCCGGCCGATGATCATATCCCGATAGTCCTGGCCCTGTTTCCAGAACAGTTCCCAGCAGGGGACTGAGATGACCGCTGTGGCGATTCCGTTGGCCTGAAGGGTTTTTCGTGCATCCATGGCGACGGTGACCTCGGAGCCGGTGGCGAAAATTGTCGCACGACGCGAACCACCCTCGGCATCGGCCATTATATAGGCCCCCTTGGCGCACATATTGTCTTCAGAATACTCCTTTCGAATCGTCGGCAGCGGTTGACGGGCGTTGATAATAACTGAGGGATGATTTCGGTTTGATACCGCCAACTGCCAGCACTCAGCGGCCTCGACCGGATCACAAGGACGCATTGTCCACATGTTGGGAATGGCACGTAAAGAAGGAATGCACTCAACCGGTTGATGGGTTGGTCCGTTGGTACCGATGCCGATGGAATCATGGCTGAACACCCAGATCGCGGGTAACGACATCATTGCCGACAGGCGAATGGCATGGCGCATGTAGTCGGAGAACACCAGGAAGGTTGCTCCAAAAGGTATGACTCCCCCATGGGACAGCATGCCGTTGATCATCGCACCCATGACATGTTCGCGGATGCCATAATGGATATAGCGCCCACTGGCATCATCCGCGGTGAATGGTTTCATGGTCTGTTTATGCTGGGTCGCTGCCTCAAGGTCCGGCGCGCCGCCGAGAAACTCTGGTATGACCTGCGAGAGCACACTCGAAATCTGGCCCGAGGTTCGTATACCGGCTTGTTCGAGCTGATCCTCTATCCGTGCCTTTTTGAATTCGAGCAGATTCTTCTCCCAGCCTTCCGGAAGGCGACCTTCCATCAAACGGTCAAATTCTGCCCGCTTATCAGGAGTCATCGTCTCAACCCGTTTCTGCCAGGCCTGGCGCGCTGCTGCTCCTTTCTGGCCTGCCTTCCTCCATTCAGCAACGATTGGGGCTGGTGTGGCGAAGGGTTCATGCGGCCAATGGAGCCGTTCACGGGCCTGGGCGGCATCCTCAGCGCTCAGTTTGCCGCCATGGGCGGCGCGGTTATTCTGGATGCGCGGTACACCGTAGCCTATGAACGTTTTGCAGCGTACCATTGACGGGCGCGAATCCCTCCTGGCCTCGGCGATGGCTGTTGCGATTGCTTCGTGGTCATGCCCGTCACATTCCACCACATGCCAGCCGGCACAGGCGAAACGAACTGAGTAATCCTCGGTGATGGTTTGATCGGTAGTGCCGTCGTCGGTCATGCCGTTGTCGTCATAGAGCCAGATCAGCTTGTCGAGCTTCAGGTGACCGGCCAGTGATATTGCCTCGTGACCAAGGCCTTCCATCAGACAGCCGTCACCGACCAGTGCATAGGTGTAGTGATCAACGATATCATCGCCGAACATCTCGTTGAGGATTCTTTCGGTCACGGCCATGCCGACAGCGTTGGCGATGCCCTGCCCAAGCGGTCCAGTCGTCACCTCAATACCGTGATCGGGCTCATATTCGGGATGACCCGGGGTGTTGGAGTCGAGAACCCTGAATTTTTTGATCTGCTCAATTGGAAAGGCTTCATAACCGCACAGGTGCAGCAGTGAGTATATGAGGGTCGAACCATGACCGCTAGATTGTACAAAGCGGTCGCGGTCCGGCCAGCGCGGATCCTTGGGATCGAATTTGAGATAGCGGTTGAACAGAGTCGTGGCGATATCGGCGCTGCCAGTTGGTGTGCCGGGATGGCCGTCCTGGCATAGAACGAGTGTATCTACAGCCAACATACGAACCGCATTGGCCATGTCTCTCATTGTAACATTCATTTGTGTTCCTCCATTCCCCACGGTTCTCGTAGATAAGTGAGTAAAAAATAATCCATAATGAGTGCCGAATTACGGCCGTCCCTCATGTTCCTGCTCTTTTATGTATCCAACTACTCATGCGCCCGGGACGACACACAGCCAGAATCCATCAGAGCGGCAGATGGCATTCTCAATGGAGATATTCGGCAGTAACTTACGGCCTGTGACACTCGGCCTGATGCCTTGAAGAAAATGGGGTGATCGTTGATGAGACATTTCTTACTAAGGTCAGACGAAGAAGGCTACTGAACCAGTTCATTTTTTCGTAAAGCTCCACAAACTATCTGATTTTTTCTGTTCTTTCTAGATTTTTTTCTGATGGTCGAGAATGAACCTCAATTTCATCTTTTATGGATGATATTCTCTGCCCAAAGACTCACCTGGCCCTGAATAATCTCACCTGGCATATTACACCCATCGTTTTCTCCTAAAAAGTCCCAGCAGAACAAGTGCAATGATAACGAGTAGTCCGGCAAAAACAGCGAAGGCGAATTTGTTATCAGAACCGGGGATACCGCCCACATTTATTCCGAACAAGCCGGTCAGGAATCCAAGCGGTAAAAATATCGTGGTTATCAGTGAAAGTACATACATCCTGTTATTGAGCTGTTCGGATAAATTACTTACAAGCTTTTCATGAATTACCGTTGCCCGTTCTCTAGTTGAATCAAGATTTTCTATATATCTGAGTAAATGATCAGTAACTTCTCTGGAATGCATCCTGTCTGTTTCTTTGAGCCAGGATATTTTTTCGTCATAAAGACGATACATTGCTTCTCTCTGAGGCGAAAGGTATCTCCTGAGAACAATTGACTCCCGCCTGATTGTAGAAAGCTGGCGCCGAATGGCAGCGTCACCAGTATCAAGTACTTTCTCCTCAAGCTCGGCAAGCATCTCCTCTATACTTTCAATAGTTGGCCCCATTCTGCTAATCAGTTGGCTGGCAAGATCAACAATGAATTCTGATGAATTCTGGGGACCATTGCCGTTTTCCAGTAAATCGGCTATAGCGACTATAGATAGAAGGGTTCTTCTTATTGTGGTGATAATCATTGAATCATTTGCCCACAGTCTCACCGCGATCATATCTTCCGGGTCTGAGTGCGGGTTCAGGTTAACACCTCGTAAAGAAAGAAGAAGCGCATTATTGATCGCTGCGACTCTTGGGCGGGTATCTTCTGTCAGCAGGAATTCTCTGGAAACACTATCCAGATGTTTTTCATTACGAATCCATTCTGCCGTCTGGGAAGAAGAATAATCAAAATGAAGCCAGAGGATTCCATTTTGCGGTTCCCAACGATCAACCTCGTCAGCTGTCAGCTTTTTCGCACCACCAATGCCATCCAGCAAAAGCGCGTGCAACAACCCTTGTTTCTCCATGGCATTGTCCAGTGAGGACAGAATATTATCTGTTTCCAATTTTTAACCTCGAGTAATGATAAGCCCGCCAAACGTTAATGAGAATTAGCGTTTCAAGACAAATATCCTGCAGGTTGTTTTCGCAGCGTCAATCAACATTTTTGTAAACGACGGTTTCTTGCCAGATGATATGATGGCAATATTGATCCTTTAAATAATCCTGTGTTCTCATATAGATTTAAAAAGACCGAGATAGCAACTTTAAAAATTCATTTGGAATAGTCACAAAGTTTTTTTCAAGGAAGCGCTTTTCAAAGAGGTAAGAGTTGGTATTATTAATGGTGTAGTACTCGGATTACTGCTTGGAATGGTCGCCTATTTCTGGCAAAACAACATTTGGCTGGGGATTGTTGTCGGTGGAGCGCTGGCGGCCAATACGCTTGTATCTGTGACGCTTGGTGGTGCCTTACCCCTGATACTAAAAAGACTGAAACTGGACCCGACTTTGGTCTCAAGCCCACTGTTAACAACAGTAACTGATATGTGTGGCTTCTTTTTTGTGCTCAGTTTCGCGGCTGCAGTTCTGCCGAAACTTTAAACTATTCTCTTTTACCTGGAGTCTTCACGCTGTTGTGCTACGGTGATCCAACAAGGAAGATCGATACCTTAATTCGATTTTTAAAAAAAATAAATATATTGATAGTCTATTTTAGAGCACTATTGAAGGTGTCTATACAACATTAGAAGAATATCAGGATGTAATATCCTTTCTTTGAGGAAGAACACCGTGTTGTTCTTTCTATACCAAAACACTGGGTCCCATACTGTGCATCGATTATCAAAGGAATTTCTGAATTTTAGAGACAAGGCAATGCCGTCTAACCATCAGCATACATTGAAGATTTGTGGCTGGAGATCAAAGATTATTCATGAATCCTCAAATCGAGGATAATATGATCAGGTCTGGTCCGAAAGGTATTTACTCTAAGATATCTTTTGACTGCAGCAGGGCAGATCTGATTTAATTTAACAAGCAACCTTCCATGAAAAACTTACCGAAACAGCCCTGAAACTGTTACCCGTAAGGTGTGAGAGGTTGACATTAAAGGCATTATCCATTTTAATAGCATAATTTATGAGCCTGAGAGCAGGATAATTCAAGGGGCGGCTCATTAGTAAGAGATTTAAACTGATCAATATTTAAACAGGTTACTGACTGAATGAGTGTTGTAAAGAACAATACCAATCTTACACGGCGAAAATTCATTTCAACCTCTGCCAAACTTGCAGCAGGTATTATTGTTGCGGCACCCCTTGCGAGTGTGGCCTCAAATTCCCAATATCACACGCTCTCCTTTTATCATACCCACACCTGTGAAACGCTGGACATTAATTTCAATTTAAAAACCTGCAGACCAGAAAACGAAAAGGAAATTGTCCGTTTCCTACGGGACTTTCGAACAGGAGAGATCCATACAATAGATTATCGACTCCTTGATATGCTCTGTCGTCTTCAGAGAAAATCTGAAAGCTCGGGCACTTTTGAGGTAATATCCGGGTACCGTTCACCAGCCACCAACAAGAAACTTCGAAATGCAAGCAGTGGCGTAGCTAAAAAGAGTTTGCACATGGAAGGTCGGGCAATCGATATCCGCTTGACGGACGTACCGACAAAAAAACTCAGGACCAAAGCCTGGTCCATGAAGCGCGGGGGCGTCGGTTATTACGTAAAATCTGATTTTGTCCATCTCGACACGGGGCGCGTTCGAACCTGGTAGCAAATTGGTTCAAGATAATTATTTTTTCTAAATAGCAGTAATAAATTTTCAGGACCATTTAGGGTCTGATCGAGTCTGACTTTTACCTGGTTGAGTCCTGCAGCCTGCTTTTACCTGTCCCAAAAAAGAACATTTCATATCTGTATGCAGAGTTAATCCCGGTGACCTCTTTCAGATGAGGATCATCTTTCTTCGAGATATGAAGGTTCTGTAATGAGCAGATGTGACTTATTCAGGATAAACCAGGAGGGGGAATAAATGGCGGCCTTTAATAATGTGAAACTGGTAATGATTGTGTTGGCCACATGGACGATATGGTTGCCTTTGAACTCTGCAGCTCAAGGGTTCATCTATGAGAAAGCCTTTGCAGAAAATCTTAGTATGGGGCCGGCCACTTCTCTAAAACTCAGTGCTCATGGCAGAAGTTCTGCGGATATCGATAAGACGCTTATTCAAATATATCGCAGTAACGGCTTGCAGCCCTTCTGGATCAGGGATGGTAAGCCGACTCAGGCCGGCATGGACATCTATGCGGCCTTGAAAAATGCCGACAAGCACGGGCTCAATCCTTCCAGCTACCTGCTGAGCAATATAACGCAATTCTGGAATAGTACTGATACTGCTAATCTAGCCAAACTCGATATGATTCTAACCTTGGGAATGATGTTGTATGTAGCTGATCAGCGCGAAGGTCGTCTGCAGCCACGCCAGATAGATCCTGAGCTGTTTGCCACGGCCAGTGATGTGGAAGTAGATTGGAAAACGCTTTTAGAAACGGCCTTCAAGGCCCCGGATATGGAGCGTTTTTTAGCCGATCAGGCACCACCATTTCTACAATACAGTTATTTACAGAAGAAACTGGCCGAATATCGAACGATTGCAGCAAGCGGCGGGTGGCCAACGGTCACGGATGGCGAAGTTCTAAAACCGGGTATGATTGATCCGCGGGTCAGGGTTCTCAGGAAACGGCTGGCAGTATCCGGAGATTATATCGCAGAGGTGACGGAGAATACCAGTTTTGATCCACCGCTTGTTGAGGCGGTCCGGAGGTTCCAGAAACGGCACAACCTACTGCAGGATGGGGTAATTGGTAAGCAGACACTTGCTGCCATGAATGTTCCCGTGGACTTTAGAATCCAACAGCTCATCATAAATATGGAGCGCTATCGGTGGCTGAAAAGGATGAATGATGAGCGCCTGGTTGCAGTAAATATTGCAGGGTTTGAGGCGATTGCCGGAAAGCCGGGAAAATTCGATATAACTATGCCGGTGATAGTGGGAAAAACATATCATAAGACCCCGGTCTTTAATGATACGATAAAGTACGTAGACTTCAATCCCTACTGGAACGTGCCGCCTGGTATCGCCCGTGATGAGATGCTCCCGAAGTTGAAAAAAGATCCCGCCTATCTGAAAAAACAAAATATGCGGATTTTTCAAGGATGGGAACCGGATGCCGTGGAACTTGATGCCATGAATATTGACTGGGGCAACGTATCGAAATCGGATATGAACCTATATCATATTCGTCAGGAACCTGGACCTGATAATTCCCTTGGTACCTTAAAAATCATTTTTCCAAATAAATATAATGTGTACCTGCACGACACTCCGAATCACAGCCTCTTTAACCAGGAGCAAAGGGCTTTCAGTCATGGCTGTATTCGATTGGGCAGACCTGCGGAAATGGCAGCCTGGGTTCTGGGCGGGGCTGATAAAGGGTGGAACGTGGAACGAGTTAATGAAATCGTCAGGTCCCGAAAGCGGCAGGTGGTTACACTCGAGCAGCCAGTGCCTGTATACATCTTGTATCGTACCGCATTTGTAAATCCAGACGATGGATCTCTCTATTTTTACGATGATATTTATGGACGTGACAGGCTTCTTCTTCAAACATTACTGGCTTCAAAAAATTGACGTATCAAATTTTGGAGATAAGCCTGTAGAACTGGTCACTCCCCGTAAACTCTGACCGGAGAAGTTTCCAGATAATACTTAATAGATATAATGACTTAAGAGTAGTTGGTAATCTAGCTAAGATTCCTGTCGGTGGTGTGCTGTTGACAACCTCCGGTACTGCACGGCTTATAAACCAAGCAATCAATACCACACCTGCTTCTGAACTCTGGTTACAGAATAAGAATAAGTTGCTGGAACGTACACGCTAAATCGCGCATCCAACTCTTACCAGCGAAGGACTAAACAGGCTTATTTCAGATCGGCACTGTGGGAACTATCGAAAATCATGGTTTAGGCCAGAAGTACTATGGGGAGCTATGAATGAAATTGTTCTGACTATATTCAACAGCAACCTTTCATGATTTGGCGCCCGGTAAAATTATTAACCCAGGTGGCAATAATCTCAACAGCGCACCCGACTCCTGGGGTAACAGTTATTGCATCCACAGGACAATTCAAGGCACAGGCACCACATTCCATACAGGCATCAAGATCAATAATGACTGCCTTTTGATTTACGATTTTAAAAATACGATGGGGGCACACACTATGGCAATTACCACAGCCAATACAGGTCTGTTCATCGAGTTTTAGTGTTATTGTATTTTCTATATACCGAAAGCCTTTCATTGTTTCTCTTTGTATTATCCTATAAATGGGGAACTCATCCAGAGCACAAAACCCATAACAGTGACAAGTGCCTGAATGGGTATACCCCTTCTCATTTCATATTCAACCCCGGACGGGGAGGTGTAGGGAGTGCAACCTGTAAAATTCATTCCTTGATAAGAACTAAGCGCCATAATCCACAAGAAGAGGGCGACTCTGTCTAAAACAGCAAGTTGGTCAGCCGTTATAATAAAAAACAGCAAACTTACTATCAGGCCAGGCCACAACCCTTTTATCCAGAATTGACGACCATAAAGCCATGGCAGTAAAATCGGTAAAAGTACTGATCCACTAAAGATGCCTAGTAAAGTAGCACTGATCAGTGAAAGACCTCTCTGGTAGGAAGCTAAATAAGAAAAAACTTCTGGACCAATGCCTGATAATAGGAAAGCAGCAATAACCAATACGGCAAGGGGGCGCAACAGAAGGTAAAGCTCCACAGGGATGAGTACAATCCTTTCAAGAGTTGTGAATGTTACGCTGCGCCTGGCTTCACTTACAGTGTTGTTTTGGAGAAAATCTGGAAGGTCCCTGGCCTGTATCGGGCCAAACAGCACCTTAAAGCCACAACCATTTTTTACATCCATTGCGGAAACACCGGTGGCAGAAAATTGTGGCAGAATCAAGGTGTGCTGATTGGTAATCTCTTTGAGCTTTGTCCGCTTGACAGAAAAGATTACCTCTTCAGTGGAAAAGGTTCTTTTACCAGCAGCGCACCAGACATTAATGCCTCTGGTGTCAACAACCAGCAACCATGCATCTATACTGTCCAGGCTGAATCGAACTGCATCAAAAGATAGCTTATAATTGGCGGTGACAAGGATTGGCGAATCTGGATTAGGAGTGCCAACCCCATACAAACCAGGGCTGACCCGGAAATTATTTCTTATCAGTCCGATTCTTGTTAGAGCAGTTCCTGCTCTATCTTTGAAAGAAGGATTGGTCGCCACCAGTGGAATAGGACCAGCAGGGGTCGAAATAAAGTCAGTGACAAAGGCATCAATTGTATAACCTGACCGCTCATGAATCCCTGACCGGGGTTCTGTCTTGGGGCCTCAACACGGTGCGTCGTCAGCCGATGCAGATAATTTTAGCTCACCACCACATCCCGTGTTTGGTAATTGTTGAATAAATAAGGGATTATCAGCATGTTCTGTATGTTTTTCTATATTTTTCATCCTGAATATCCACTATAAATTTAAAGAACCAAAGTCTTTAGCAATTAAGCGTTACCTTAAACACCATTCCGTAATAAGTAAAGCTTATGTTGATGCTCGATGAGTAACGATTATGAGGCAAGTTTTATTGGAGGCAGGCAAACGGGAGGTTAGGGTGTTTACTGTGAATCTTCGGATCGGAAGTGATAACAATGACTGTCCCTTAAATTATCCGTAGGTTTGCGCCGCAGAATTATGTTTTGTATGCCGTTAAAAAGCTCATAATTTGAATTTTATTCCATTAAATATCCTCTGTTACACTTGATATGATGGATTTTATAGAGAGTCCATGTATACAGAGCATAATCGAATTTGAGAATCTTCATGTTGTGATAGACTTGATCTGATGTTAAATAAGTTGGTGCCATTTGAGAGAGGATCATTATGAAACAGTCGTTTATTCACAATACTTTTTACCAAACCTCCCCTATTCGGATCGATCTTGCTCATTAAATTTTAGGAATTATGAAACTTTTTTACCATTTGTTTGGATATATATTCGTCGGCATGATCGCTTTGATAGGAATTGATGAATATATAAGTTTTCAGGCAGAAATTGAACAATTTGAAATCGATATGATCAGCAATGCTATACAGGATGGGAACAGTATTTCCGGTATGATTGCTCATGTTTGGAAAGAAAGTGGTGAACAAAAGGCACTGGACCTTATTAATGATGCAAGCGAGTCGGGAGACTTACAGATCCGCTGGGTATGGTTGGATACCTTATTGGGTGAATTTCTTTTTACCCATGACGAAAAAAAACAGTTTGTAAAACTTGCCCTTGGGGAGCCTCTATCGTTAAGGTTTCGCAACAATAGCGGAGATATTCTTCGTTATACGTATATCCCGGTGGATATCGGTCAGCTCAGAAAGGGAGCTCTGGAGCTAAGCCAGGATCTTATTCCTTTAAGTAAATATTCCAGCAAAATGTTGACCCGAGCATTTACCATCGCCATCCTTCTCGCTCTCATATGTGGTTTGATTCTTTACTTTTTCATTGATCGGAAAATACGCGTCCCGTTGAACAACCTTATGAAACAGGCAGAACGGATTGGTGACGGGGATTTCAGCGCCAATTCCTCAGTTGATGGCAACGATGAACTTGCTGAGATGGGACACACAATGAATGATATGTGCTCACGCTTGATAATCGCCAATGAAAAGATTAAATTTGAATATGATGCCCGTCTGAAAACCCTCGATCAGCTTCGACATACTGAACGTCTGTCTACCTTTGGCCTCATTTCTGCAGATATTGCCCATGAAATTGGCACACCACTCAACGTCGTTGATGGCAGGGCTAAAATGATCATCAACGAAGGTTTGAGCTCTGAGGAAATAGTGTCGTGTGCCACCATAATCAAAAACCAGGCAGAACGGATGGCCACTATTATCAGGCAACTGCTCGACTTTACACGACGTCCAAGACGACATATTTCATTGGAAAACATCACTCTTCACATAAAACAGGTATTTCAATTACTCCACCCCATGGCCAGCAAACAGAATGTTTCCCTCTCACTAACTAAACCAGATGATACAGTGGTATTGCTCAGTGTTGACGGCTCACAGATTCAGCAGGTTTTAACCAACCTCCTCATGAATAGCATACAAGCGATGCCGGACGGAGGGAACGTGCATGTTTACCTAACTAACGAAATGGTAACCGCCACACAGAACGCAGATCAACGGTTACAAAATTGGGTTAAAATACGTATCATTGATGAAGGGGAGGGTATTCCCCCAGAAAATCTTGAGCATCTCTTTACACCATTTTTTACCACCAAAAAAATTGGCACCGGTACCGGTCTTGGCCTGTCTATTGCTCATGGAATTGTCGAAGAACACGGTGGCTGGGTCGATGTCGAAAGCAGTGTGCAAAATGGCGCATGTTTTTCGATTTACCTCCCTATGAAGGAGCACTAGGCATGAAAGGGAATATTCTTGTCATTGAAGACGACCAGGATATGTGTGATATGCTTGCCGTTGGACTGAGCAATCGTGACTTTACTGTCTCCACATACACTTCCGGGAAAGAAGGGCTTGCTGCTGTAAGTTTGCAATCAACAGACGTTGTTCTTGCAGATATCAACCTTCCAGATATGAATGGCCTGAATATTTGTAATGCTATTGTGACCAATATGCCAGATATTCCCGTGATCATTATGACCGCTTTTGGCAGCATGGATACAGCAATTGCAGCAATCAGGGCCGGGGCCTACGATTTTATCACTAAGCCCCTGGATATTGATATTCTCGCACTATCATTGGAACGGGCAACACGTTACAGAAATCTGCAGGAAACGGTAAAAAAGCTCAGTGAGGCAGTCAATCAGCCACACCATTTCGACAAACTCCTGGGTGAAAGTCCGGTTATGGAGGAACTGTTTTCTCAACTGGGCCGTATTGCCGATTCAGAAGCATCACTTCTGATTATTGGTGAAAGCGGTACGGGTAAAGAACTTACTGCCAGGGCAGTACATTCATACAGTCGCCGTAAAAACCGTCCCCTGGTGACGATCAATTGTGCAGCTATGCCTGGCCAGCTTCTGGAAAGCGAACTTTTCGGTCATAAAAAAGGCGCCTTTACGGACGCAAGTGCGCACCACAAGGGGCTGTTCCTTGAAGCGGATGGGGGTACCCTGTTCCTGGACGAGGTCGGCGAGATACCTCTCAACCTGCAACCCAAACTTCTTAGAGCTCTTGAGGAGCGTTGTGTCAGGCCTGTGGGCGGTACAACCGAATGCCCTTTCAATGTACGGATAATTGCTGCCACCAACCGTGATATCGAATCTGCTGTTGACGAAGGTCTTTTCAGGGAAGATCTGTTTTACAGACTCAACGTGATAAAAATTGAGATGCCCCCTCTGCGCTCCCGGGGGGCAGATATTCTCCTTCTCGCACGAAAATTTGTTCAACATTTTTCCACCAGGCAGAATAAAGCAGTGACCGGAATTTCCAATGCTGCTGCAGAAAAGTTGCTGGATTATGCATGGCCGGGCAACGTTCGTGAGTTACGCAACGCCATAGAACATTCTGTGGCTCTTACCCATTTTGATACCATCGTGCCCGAAGACCTGCCTGAAAAAATACGCGTTTTCAGAAGTGATTACATCCTCCTGGGGGCTCAGGACCCAATGGAACTTATTTCCATGGAGGAGATGGAACGGAGATACATAATGCACGTACTCAAAACTACCAGTGGGAACAGAACCTTGACAGCACGCATTCTGCAGGTCGACCGAAAAACCCTCTACCGTAAATTGCAACGCTACGGCGAACAATAGAGCGGCACTTCATCATTCCCCTTCTCCACTGCTTAATTCTTTTGTTGTGGCATTTTGCCATCATGGGGCAAATGGCCCCAGTATTCCAACGTTCATACAAGTCTGTTGTTTTAGCTTGTTTGCCGCAATAAGTAATAGTCTCCGAATAGACTGACTGACTGGCAGATCCAGATCAGGATTAGTATCGCCGGAATATTCTCTGCAGAATAGTCTCGGGGCATAATGCCCCGGCAACACGTTCCTGAAACTACGTTCCACTGCCTTTCTTTGGGAAAAAACCGATTTTACCCTCAAGATAGCTCCTCAGGAAAAATTTTCTAAGGCCTATTTAGTAAGATATATTAATTATATAGACAACTTGGTGAAGAAGTGGCGCAGATATTGCTATCCGTGGAATGTTTTTACAATTTTTTAATATCGTTCATAGGAAGGTCGAGCATGAGAATAATTATCGGCATTACTCAGGAACCAAAAAGTATAAAAGAAGTCTTTGCTAAATATCCTGGGAAAACAGGGTCCTTGACGGAAATTGGGCCATTTGTCTCAAGAGTAGAGGCACTCAACTGGTTGGTTTATCTCAAAAGTAGAATCGGAGATATTGAAGAAATAATTCCAAAAGAGCAGCCGAGCAAAGATGCTATCTGGCATGGATTCACCTTTGAACAGGCATCAGTTACCTAAAAACGTATATATTTTTTGTGTCTAATCGATAGAAGAGATGTTTTTGCTGAATATTTAAGCAACCAAAATTCCAAAGAAACTCAGTCGTGTAAAGATCCCTGGAGGAATGAACAATGAAAATTCTCATCGGAATTACTCAAAATCCAAAGGAAGCAGATGAAAGAATCGCACAAGAATTCAAGATATCTAACGGGCAAACCGTCGTGGGTCCTTTTATGTCTTCTAAAAATGCTTCAGACTGGTTGCAGTTCATGATGGCACGCTCTGGAGGATATGAACAGATTACTCTTCCGTTGAATTCCTCCGCTGATGGCTCCTGGTACGGCATTACAGCCGAATATTCAGAATCCCAAATACATTGATCTTTAGCCAGTTTTATACTGCATAAAGACAACTGTTCAAATGAATATCCCTTTCCATATGAGCAGGAGCGTTTCTTTAAAAAACTCATGAAGCTGAGCACAATTGAAAGCTGTCAGAACAGCCTCAAAGACAAGATAGACCATATAATCAGAGATTCTCGGTGCACCTTCTGATCACCCCGATAACAATTAACTTTATATAATAATAGTATGCCAGGTACATCCAAAACGACATGGAGGTTTTATGACCAAATTATGTTGACCCAATGGCCCACACAGGCAACACAACATTCACCATAGTCTAAAGAAATTTTTAACGAGGAATGATGAATATCTTCTTACTTTCACTTACTGTTATATTCGCCGGTGGGCTATTTTCATTGCTGACCTACCGACAGTTCAGCCTGATGAAAGCCGGTTATATTGCTATTACTGCTGCAGGATGTCTGCTGGGTTTATACACGATCACGACTCCACTGCAAGAGGTTGCTGCTGTAACATTTTCCTGTTCATGGCTGCATGTGTTTACACTCTCTTTTACCCTGGATTCACTCTCAGCCTTTTTTTTAATCCCCATTTTCACCGTCTGTCCACTTGCTGTTCTTTACAGCTTCCACTACATGGATAAAACTGACCAGCGGGGCCGGACCGGGGTAAACTTTTTCTTCTTTAACCTGCTTATTGTTTCTATGGCACTGGTGGCTGTGGCCGATAACATTATCAGCTTTGCGCTTGTCTGGGAACTTATGTCCCTCTCCTCGTTTTTCCTGGTCATGCACGAGTACCAGAAGGAAGACACACGCAAAGCCGGCTATATCTATTTTATCTTCTCCCAGGCGGGTGCAATGTTTATTTTCGCTGCCTTTGCTCTTGCCTACAGTCACACCGGATTATACGGCTTTGAATCCTTTAGAGAGATGCCTGGTAACATCAAGCTAATCGTGTTTTTCCTGGCTTTGGTCGGTTTTGGCTCGAAAGCGGGTATTTTCCCTCTGCATATGTGGTTGCCACATGCTCATCCGGCAGCTCCGAGCAATATCTCTGCAGTAATGTCCGGGGTGATGATCAAGATGGGTATCTACGGCATAATACGTCTTTATACTGTGCTCAATGTAACTGAGGCTATTTACGGCCAAACGGTACTCACTTTTGGGATGGTTTCAGGTGTTTTGGGAGTGGTTTACGCGCTTGGCAAGCATGACCTGAAAAAACTGCTGGCCTACCACAGCGTTGAAAATATCGGTATTATCCTGATTGGTGCCGGCATCGGCATGCTTGGCATTGCTTCTGACAATATGGTTATGGCCAGTTTTGGCTTCGCCGGCAGCCTCCTGCATGTGCTTAATCACTCTATCTTTAAGTCCCTGCTATTTCTTGGGGCAGGTGCGGTGCTGCAGAAAACGGGGACCAGGCATATCGATCAGTTAGGTGGTCTTCTCAAGCGTATGCCGACCACCGGTAAGACCTTTCTGGTCGGCTCGATTTCCATATCCGGCTTGCCACCGTTCAATGGTTTTATCAGTGAGTTTTTAATCTATTACGGTGCCTTTCAGGGTCTTACCCTGAATGGTTCATCATTTATCTTTACCATGCTCGGTATCCTCTCTCTGGCTCTCATAGGAGGACTTGCAGCTGCCTGCTTTTCTAAAGTTGTGGGCGTCGTTTTTCTAGGCGAACCACGAACAGAAAAAGCAGCAGCAGCTGCTGAAGCTGGTTTTACTATGACCATACCGATGATTTTGATGGCTGCAGCATGTCTCCTTATCGGTATTTTTCCGGAACCTTTTGTACAGATTTCTTTTATGGGGCTGAAAAGTATCCTGGTACTTGTTCCTGTAAGTGCTGAAGAAGTGAGCGTTGTAACCGGTAATCTAGCTATGGCAGCACGTTTATTCCTTGGAGTATTGCTCTTCAGCCTCTTGCTTAGAAAAACATTCTATGTTCGAAAAGACATACAACGCGGACCTACCTGGGGGTGCGGTTTTACCCAGCCAACCGTGAGAATGCAGTATACCGGAACATCCTATGCCATGAGTATTGTTAGCTTTTTCCGCCCCTTCGTGCAGATTAAAACCAGGTATTCGGGCATCAACAGGATATTCCCCGGTAAAACAACCTATGAAACACGGGTTGACGATATCGCTGAAACAACTTTGGTCGATAGGATAGTCACGCCCATTCTCTATCTTCTAGGCAAGCTCCGGTGGATACAGCATGGTCATATACAGCTGTATATTGGCTATATCATCGTGACAATTATTGTGCTTCTTCTGTTTATCTGATCGAGCAAAGAAATTGGTATTCTCCATACAGAGGTAAAGAATGGAAACATTTATATCACTCGCCATAGCGATACTTGCGGCACCACTTTTTCCCGGTATCATTTTGAAGGTGAAAGCGTTTTTTGCTGGAAAACAAGGCCCACCGCTGTTAATCAAATATTACACCCTGGTAAAACTGTTACGAAAAGGTTCGGTCTACAGTACAAGTTCGACCTTTGTTTTTAAGCTTGGACCGATTGTATCGTTTGCCTCGGCACTCATCGTCCTGCTCTTCTTCCCATTCGCGGGTGTAGCACCACTCTTTTCGTTTCATGGCGATGTCATTGTTCTCTTTTATCTTATGGGAATAGGACGATTTTTCACCGTCGTCGCGGCACTCGACACGGCATCACCCTTTGAAGGTATGGGAGCGGCGAGGGAAGTCTTTTTCTCTACCGTGGCAGAACTTACTATCTTCACAGTCCTGATACTTTTCTACCGGCTGAACGGCTCGCTCAGTTTCGCTGAGTATTTTACCGGTGAAGCCCCCATTTCTCTTCTGAGTGATTCCGGTGCGCTGTTGCTCTTTGTTGTCGTTTCGATGTTTATGGTTCTGCTCACCGAAAACTCCAGAGTGCCGGTTGATGATCCGGCAACACACCTGGAACTCACCATGATACATGAGGTCATGATCCTCGACCACAGCGGTCCGGATCTAGCACTTATTGAACTCGGGTCCTTTTACAAGCTCTTTTTCTACTCGGCATTCATAACTAATATCATTTATCCGTTTTCAATCACTAATGGTGTTGCTGGCTGGTTTATTTTTTATATCATTCTTGCCCTTCTGTACGTTGCCATAGGCTTGACAGAGTCTATAATGGCACGATTTAAGATGGACCTTGTGGCGAAATTTATCCTCACCTCGTTTGCTCTTGTCTTCTTTGCTGCGATTTTAACCATGGGAGTTTTTCAATGATAAATATTACCGAATCAATTCTGGTTATCATACTCTTGTCGGTGTTATTGTCTCTGGGCTCTACCAGGTTAATGGCACTGGTTAAAATCATGGCCCTGCAGGGCATTATGGTTTCGCTTATCCCGCTTTTCTTAAAAGGCCATGGCTCACTGGAAAGCGGTGCTATCATTTTCTTCCAACTCATGATCCTGATCAAGGGGCTCCTTATACCCGGTCTCCTCTATATGGCAGTCAGGAAAGTATCTATTAAACGTGAAATCGAGCCCTTCATCGGCTATCACGCCTCAATCCTCGTCGGTCTGGTCATTATACTCGTCTCTGTTTTCATCACCAATCATCTCCATCTCTCTCTACCAGAAGGTCGTGAAATGGTCGTGGTAACCGCCATTACAACCATGGCCTCCGGTTTCTTCCTGATGATGGCGAGAAGCAAGGCGATCACCCAGGTCATCGGTTACCTGATGCTTGAAAATGGTATCTACCTTATCGGCGCAGCCCTGACAAAGCATAGCCATACGATTTATGTGGTCGAATTCGGGGTCTTGCTCGATCTTCTGGTCGGCGTAATGATTATGGGGATAATCCTGCACAACATCAATAGTGCTTTTGATGATGTTGATACTACTTTACTTGGACGGTTAAAGGATTGATGATATGATTGAGTTTATTTTTTTACTCCCGATTGCAACGGGTCTCACGGCATTGGCACTGCCTGCGGCTCTTGGCAGGATACTGCTTTTGGTCACTGCGCTGCTGCATCTACAGTTGACGGTGATGAGCTGGATGGGCAAACTCACCCCGGCATTTGCTAATTTTTTCAGCGCATCGCCGGAAGGTTTACTGATTCTCCTGATAACTTCTTTTATCTTTGTCTGTATTTCACTCTATTCTTTTTCATATATTAATGAGACAAAGCTTGAGAACAAGCGGGTTTACATCTGCTGCCTGCTGCTCTTTCTCGGTACAATGTCCATGGTGACTCTCTCCGACCATCTCATTGTGCTCTGGATTGCCATAGAGGCAACAACCCTGGTAAGCGCCCCCTTGATTTTCAGCCATCGTTCGAAAGAAGCACTTGAAGCGACCTGGAAATATGTTCTCATCTGTTCAGTAGGAATTGCTCTTGCCCTGCTTGGTTGTTTTTTCATCACCCTGGCAATGGAGCTGGGTAATATCGAAGGCTTCCTTACGTTCAGTTCTCTCTACGTTGTTGCAACCCAGCTTGATCCTGTCTGGCTCAAGGCAGGGTTCATTTTTGTGGTTATCGGCTTTGGCACCAAAATGGGGCTTGCGCCCATGCACACCTGGTTACCGGATGCGCATAGTCAGGCACCCAGCCCAGCTTCTGCGCTGCTCTCCGGTGCTCTGCTTAACTGCGCATTCCTCGGGATCTACAAAGTATATGTCCTGATGGCTGCCGCCGGTCTCGGTGAGTTCTCCAGTAATGTTCTTATTGGATTTGGCTTGGTCTCCATGTTCGTGGGAGCAATCTTTATTATCAGCCAGCCGGATTACAAGAGGATGCTGGCCTATTCCAGTATCAAGAACATGGGGATTATTGCCTTTGGTGTTGGAATTGGCGGATTTGCATTGTACGGCGCCTTTCTTCATATCCTCCATCATTCGCTGATTAAGTCATCGCTCTTTCTCTCTGCTGGAAATATCCTGCTTGGTTTTGACACAAAGCAGGTAAATCGAATTGGTGGGGTGATTCGTTATCTGCCCAAAACGTTCGTCTCCTTTTTTGCCGGTTTCATTGGTATCTCGGGGCTGCCTCCCTTTGGTCTGTTTATTAGTGAAGTGATAATTATTATCGGAGCATTTCAAAGTGCCAGGTATATCAGTGTCGGGTTTTTCTTTTTAGCCCTTATCCTGGTCTTTGCAGGAGCTGGCCGTGTTTTTATGTCCATGTCGTTTGGTGAGACTCGTGAGCGCGTCAAGGTTAAGGAAAATACACTCCGATTGATACCTCCCTATGCTTTGCTTCTGGCCTCTGCCATTCTTTGCGTTTGGATGCCAGATGTCCTTTACGATATAATTATTAATTCAATCAAAATGCTTGGGGGTACTATTCATGGATAACCTCCTGAAGATAAAAAACGGAAAAGCAGTCATCCGATCATCTGTGCCGCTGGTTCCATATGACGTGTTTTTCAAAACCCTTTCAGATTTCGTCAACAATGAAGGATTCATTGTCCAGTTCTTTGCCTATAAGGAACATCATGCATACAGATTGCTGGCGGTGGTTCGTAACAGTGAATTGTACGCTATAGGCACAGAAGTAGGAAAGAATTTTCAATCACTTACTGGAGCCGTGAGCGAAAAATTCCATATGTTCGAGCGGGAGATTGCCGAACAGTTCGGTCTTAAACCCGACGGTCACCCATGGCTGAAGATGGTCAGGTATCACAAGAACTATACCGGGGAAAAAGACGTTTTCGAGAACAATTACAAAGATGACATTCCCGGCAACTATCCCTATTTCAGGGTTGAAGGTGAGTCTATTCATGAGGTTGCCGTTGGTCCGGTTCATGCTGGCATTATTGAGCCGGGACATTTCCGTTTCCAGTGCGCAGGGGAGGAAGTGTTGCACCTCGAAATCCAGTTAGGCTATCAGCATCGTGGAATTGAAAAAATGATGCCAACGCTGCCACAAAAACGATTCCCGATCATTTGCGAATCTATTGCCGGGGATACTGCAATTGGCCACAATCTCTGCTTATGTCAGGCTCTTGAGGCTCTTACCGATATAACTGTCGACAAAGGAGCGAGCATGGTCCGGGCCATCGCCTTGGAACTTGAAAGGATCGCCAACCATATCGGAGACCTTGGTGCACTGAGCGGAGATGTCGCCTTTAATCCTCCGGCGGCCTATTTCGGTCGAATACGGGGGGAATTTCTCAATCTGTTGCAGGTGCTGAGCGGTAATCGCTTCGGTAAAGGCCTCATTCGACCCGGCGGTGTAGCCTATATCATGGGAAAAACACAGCGGCAACTCATACGGGATAAACTTTCCGAAATAACGCCGGAAATTGAACATGTTTGCGATCTGCTGTTCACTGCTCATACCGTTCAGGCACGATTTGAACATACCGGTACGGTCGAATATGAGATGGCAAAGGATTTAGGCCTGGTAGGGTATGCAGCCAGGGCCTGTGGTATAGCTTACGATGCCAGGGCTCAGTTCCCTACGGAGTGCTACGCTGAACTCCCTGCCAACTCCAACCATGTAACCAATGGCGATGTCAACAGCAGGGCCATGGTAAGACGGGAGGAAATCATGCACTCTCTTAAACTTATTGATCTGCTTCTTGAAAAGCATGAGATGCTTGTAACTCCCTCTGGAGCAGTGCATATGAAGGATCACAACCTCAATCCCGATTCATTTGTGGTCACCATCAATGAAGGATGGAGAGGAGAGGTATCACATTGCGTCCTCACCGATGGCAAAGGCAACGTGGAGCGATACAAGATCAAGGATCCTTCATTTCATAACTGGACAGGACTGGCCATGTCTCTCAGGAATCAGGAGATCTCAGACTTTCCTTTATGCAATAAGAGCTTCAACCTCTCATATTGCGGATTTGACCTATAAAAATAATTACTAATTGACCGATAAATCAGTCTTGCCATACAGAAATACTGAAGGTTTTTATTATGCTGAAAATTATTAAAAACAAACTCGAACAAGGGTGCAAGACCTCAAAGTACCCCAGGGAACCGATTTCTCTTTATCAACGGTACAGAGGAATGCCCATAATTGATAAGAATTGCAGTGAGGACATAGCCCGCCAGTGTGCGGCAATCTGTCCCCAGGATTGTATAGATATTTCTGAAAAAACTATTGATTTGGGGCGGTGTACATTCTGTGGTCATTGTGAGGCGGTGGGGAAGGGAGCCTTTGTCAGGTTCAGCCAGAATTTCGAATTGGGCGCTGCTGATAGGAAGGTCCTGGTTACCGACGGTACTCTCCCCGACCTCGCTGAACACTCAAAGCAACATTTCAAGAAACTCTTTGGTCGGTCACTGCAGCTTCGACAGGTTTCGGCAGCAGGCTGCAACTCCTGCGAGGCGGATACCAACGTGCTGAACACACCGTTCTTCGACCTTTCTCGTTTCGGTATTGATTTTGTTGCCTCACCGCGGCACGCTGATGGCATCCACGTAACGGGACCTATTTCCCGCAATATGAGACAGGCGCTTATGGACACCTATGATTCGGTTCCATCACCAAAAATTGTCATTGCCAGCGGTTGTTGCTCAATATCGGGCGGACCATTTTACGGCAGTGACGAAATAGTGGGTGATCTGAACAGCCTGATCCCGGTCGACTTATATATTCCCGGTTGTCCTCCTCACCCCATGACAACCTTGCACGCTTTACTCAAATTTTTCAAATAGTTAAACTTTATAATTGTCTGTCTAAGGTTTTGGTTTTCTTGTCCATCATATCGCTCCGACCTCAAATTTGCAGCGTTTGAGGTCGGAGCGTATTTATGCTGGTTTGCTGATTAGATGTTGTGAAAAGGATTAATATGACCAGTTTCTGGAACAAATGGTCCCTGAAACTTGACCGCGGTAATACCATCGACCTGCAAAACGAGTTTTTCTATTTTCTCTTTTTGGTCTTCCCTGATATTACGGATAACGACTCTGCTATCATTAAGTACTATATCTATCTTCGCAGAGTATTTTATCAGCATCGAATGGATCTTAGCTCGTTTGACCATGTCATCCAGGGTCTTTTGTGATTTCTCTGTTGCCTGGAATTGCGGTTTTTGAGCAGTTTCATAGAGTATTTGAACAGCGTCATCTATTGTGAGGCTGTTAATATGCAGAACCATATCATAAAGCCTGCTATCCCAGGTGTCTGTTCCATAAACCTGGAGTCCCCATTTTCGCCGCTCCTCATCGTCTTTTTTCAACAGGAAACGAGCCTCTTTTTCTGAAATATCTGTCCTTTTCATCTCCTCCTGAATTCGATGATTCATGTCGGAGATAATTCTCGTTTTGATCGCGTGACTGATATCATCGAGAAAATAGTGTCCAGCTAAGCCGTGATAAACAACATTGCCGCTTTGGACGTGTTTTAGAAGTGCATAGCGGAAATAGCATAGATATCTGTCTTTGCCATGTTGAAAGCGTTCCAGAACTGTCGGCGCGTCATGCAGCGCCCGGATAAGTTTTATCTCTGGAATATTAAATTCAGCACAAGTCTCGAGTATGATGTCCCGAGAAATACACTCAAAGTTGAGTTTCTTTGCTAATTTTTCAGCTACTTCTTTTCCCCGGCTGTAAGACCCTCTGGAAATTGTAATGATAGACATGAGTTGTTCACCTTTAAAACCAAATGACTAATTGGAGATTTTTTTTAGTACAAACCTGTTAAAATAAGTCCAATTCAATCGTGTTAGAGTACAACTAAAATTTACTAAGAGATTATTATCTTATATTAACTTCTCAAGAAATTAGAAGATAAGGAGATGTGGCTATGGAGACAAGTCACTGGAGAGACAAAGATCCCGTTCTTTCTGGAGTTCTGATGGTTCTAACATACGAGCGCGTCCAATTTTGCCAGTGGAACAATGATTGTAAATTAATAGCGTACCTGTACAACGTTTTGAATATCATAAAATGGAAATATTCATTTATTGTCGACAACAAATATCTAACTCTGAATTATAAATTTGCAAGATCAAAAGATGACCCGCTGAATTTTCCGTTATGCATTTCTCTGCTGTAGATCGAGCCAACAGTATAAATCTGAAGTTTTGTTATCTTCAAATCTTCATGCCCCGCATAGCGTTTCAAAACAGTCTTTCCTTTAAATGGAGCCTTAATGTGCAGAGAGCGGTTTGGAGAGAGTCGACGTTCAGTCTGAAGACCACGTACTCATGGAGAACCCGTCGGCCAGCATCACGACCCTGGTGAGTAGCCAGCAGGGCAGTGATCGGCATTATTATCTTCACGAAAACATAGCGGAAATAGAGCTTAAGATGCGTTATTTATTGCTTGACAGGACACTAGTCTGTATCGTTTGATCAGTAAAATAGTGAGAGCATTGCAATGAGAACAACAAGAAACATAATTGTCATACCAGCACCAGCTCTAACATAATCCATCGTCTGGTACCCCCCTGGTCGCATGATAAGCGCGTTGACCTGGTGGGTTGGCAGGACAAATGTATTTGAGGCAGACAGAGCGACGACCATTGCCGCCAACCGTGGATCGGAGCCCATCTGAACGGCCATTGCCATGCCTAGAGGGACCAGTAGGATCGTTGCCCCCACGTTGGAGACGACCAGGGTGAAAAATGATGTCAAGACTCCGATTATCAGAAGAAAAATGATATCGGGTACATCTCCGAGAGCTCCCATTATTACAGCTGCCACCCACTCAGCCGCTCCGGTCTTCTGGAAGGCCAACCCCAGAGGAATGAGACCAGCGAGTAAAAAAACCGTCATCCAGTCTATTGAACGATAGGCTTCGTCGATGGTCAGCACCCGTGTAAGTATCATGCCGAGTGCCCCGCCCAGAAGAGAGACTGAAAGTGACAGTTTGACAGGAAACCCCAGGGCAGTTGTAAGCGGCTCGAGCCAAAGAATCATGCCTACCGTTAAAATCAGCCAGAACAGAGCCGTAGAGGCTCGTTCTTCTCTGATCTCTTCGCCCTTGATTTCGGTGGTAAAGGTGAACCAGTTCTTTCTCTGCAATTCCTTAAATTTTTCCCAGCGGCCGAACATCAGCAATGCATCGCCCGGCTTGATGGTTTCCTGCGTAATTTGACCAAACTGGCAGATTCCATCTCGACACAAAACAACCGGAACTACCCCGTTTGTCTTGCGAAATTGTATTTCACGCATCGTCTGCCCGGCAAGTTTTGATCGTGGCGTAATGATACCTTCCAGAAGACCGGCGTTATTTGGTGAAAAATCTTCGGCAAATACATCCAATTCTCCCTTGAAAATTAATCCGAGATCTTTAGCACACTGGATAACGTGTGGTTCATTGCCGACCATTACAAGCGTTTCTCCTGACTGGATAAGTTCATAGCGTGTCGGCGCATAATTTTTAAATTTTTTATCCGGCAGATATATACCGGCAATAGAGACGTGATAACGATCCCGGACATCGAGCTCCTCGAGGGTAAATGAGCCAAAGTCATTGGGCACATCAAGTTCATAGACCCCGGCCACTTCCTGGTAGGTATCGGCAAGTGACGACGGCATCAGCCTGTTATCGTCCTCGTCATCGTTTTCTTTGGGCAAAATGAACCGACCGAAAACCACAAAATAGGCGACCGCAGAAACTACCAGGGCCAAGCCAATCGGTGTCTGGGTGAAAAGACCGAGCGGTTCAACCTTTTGACCGAGTGTGTTCAGATTATTAGCCTGATCGATGAGATCGTTGAGCAGAATTGTCGGGCTGGCCCCAACCAGGGTAATGGTTCCCCCAATAATTGCACAAAACCCCATTGGCATAAGAATTTTGGAGGTGGGAATTCTTGTCTGTCGACCAATTCGGATGACTGCTGGCATAAAAAGCGCTGCCGCTCCAATATTCTGCATAAAACTTGATACCATTGCCACGGTGACGGAAATTAATATCATGATACGATTTTCCGATTTCCCTGCCACCTTAATTATCCGTCGCGCCAGGACATTCATACAGCCTGTCTTGTCCAGACCTGCACCGATAATAATTACCGCAATAATTGCCACCACCGCATTACTGGAAAGGCCGCTGATAGCTTCTTGAGGTGTGACCAAACCGAGTATCGGTAAAAGCACCATCATGATTATTCCCACCACATCCACGCGAACCCATTCGAAAACAAACAGGGCAATCGCCATCAGCAGCACACCGAAAACCAGGCCAATCTGCAGGTTGAAAGCAGGCCCATTGACTACACTGTCAACTCCAGCAGCTAATGCCTGGCCAGCCAGAACAATGACTACGCTTAGAGTAATTCCGGTATAGAACACAGCATTTTTCAGAGATATACCCACATCGCACCTTTTCTTTGCTGATTTTTGGTTCACCGTCGGTATTTTAAAATTATCTATACCCTGGTCAATCGAGTCAAATCGAAACCTGACAGTCGAGTGGTAACAGACCATCTCTATGTTTCAGATTTTAATGATATCATTAAATAGAGTGTATCATGTGTACTTTTGCAATAAAATATTTCTTTAATAGTTACCAGAGATAACCCCAGCCCTGTAGAGAATTGTTAGAATTTGTGATCTTTTAGCAGTTTTAGAAATATATTTTGTGAAGCAGTCCGATCATGATTGTCATCTGTCTACATTTCCCAGGTGGCTTAATCGACTCCTGCGTAAAGACAAAGTGAAATGAGCTGCCACCTGAAAGTTAACATCCAAAAGCAAAAAAACGAGGCTTTTGATTATTTAAAGGCGGAAGTACCCTGTAAGGTATCAAATATCACAATATAAATAGCTTCTTATGCGAGATAATCGACGGTATTGGAAAAGTCTAAACATGAGCTGCTGAGAAGTTAAGGGTCAATCCGAATGCGAGGTAGTTAGCACAAATTAAAATATCTACTGCATGTCAGATTGATTGCTCGCCTTAGCAAACCTGTCGGTTGAAGTCTTAGTATCGACACGATTTTACCTATGGAAGGGTAAAACCAATACCAGCAAACTGAACATTCTCAGCAACAGGATTCATCGGGGCAACGGCATGAACACCACCGCACTTCGGGCATTTTCCCAGATACGTTTCCAGGGTAAAGGAAGCCTCGCATCCTTGACACACGATATCCACAGCTCCGCGGGCAATTGGTTGATCACGCACTGTACCACCATGAGCATTGTAGACAAATTCAACCAACTCTTTGCCCTTGGAAAAAGGTCCACCCGTTCCATCAGCCATATTACCGCATCCACATTCTGTCATAGTAATTCTCCTTAAATGTCATATTTTATAATTGTTTCTTATATGAAAACAGCTACAACTTTATAAAAACGAGAATACAAAATTCGAGAAGGAGGCGACATGACATAGGTCAATTTTTACAAATTTTCCTTGTTTTGAACGCCTTTTTACTCTCCTCTCTTCTAAAAGGGGTTGCACAAAACGTTTCGGCGTCACCACTAATCTGATCGTCACTTTTAAAATCGTTATGTTCGAAGGAAGTAAAATGAATCAAATCGAATTGTATGAAGCAAAATTACTGTTTGAAATCGACTCTTGGGATCGATGGTGTGAATGATGCAAAATCATGTAGAAGTCGCATGAAAGCGGTTATATACAAAAAATACGGATCACCGGATGTTCTTCAGGTGGAAGAGATAGAAAAACCTACCCCCGGGGACGATGAAGTCTTGATAAAAGTTCACGCAGCAGAGGTAACCAAGGCTGACTGTGAAATGCGAAGTTTCAATTTCCAGGTGAAGTGGTTTTGGCTGCCTTTACGTCTTGCTTTAGGAATCACAAAACCAAAGAGACAAGTATTGGGAGGGTATTTTGCCGGGGAAGTGGAATCTGTCGGCAAAGACGTTTCAAAATTTAAAAAGGGAGATCAGGTTTTTGGGACTACCAGACTGCGGCTGGGTGCCTATGGTGAATATGTTTGTCTGCCGGCCAGCTACACGCTTGTGCCGAAACCGTATAACCTGAGCTTTGAAGAGGCTGCCGCGGTACCTCTTGGTGGCTTGAATGCGCTCCATTTTTTGAGAAAAGCGAATATTCAGAAAGGGGAAAAGGTCTTGGTAAATGGCGCGGGTGGGAGCATCGGCACTTATGGGGTACAGATTGCCAAAGCGATGGGGGCTGAGGTGACGGCCGTTGACAGCACTATCAAGGAGGAAATGTTGCGCCGGATTGGGGCAGATCATTTCTTCGACTATACAAAAAAAGACTTCACAAAAAGCGGCAAAACCTATGACGTGATTTTTAGCATGGTTGCCAAAAGTTCCTATTCCGATTGCATTAGAGCACTCAATCCCCGGGGGCGCTACCTGATGGCAAATCCGCGTTTGATAGACATGCTAAGGTCTGTCCTGACATCTAAATTCACTGATAAGACAGCGATTTTTATTTTTGCCGGTGAAACGGAGGAAGAACTACTCGCACTTAAAGAGATGATTGAGGAAAACAAAATTAAATCAATTGTCGATAAAATATATTCGTTTGAGCACGTTGCCGAAGCACATCGGAGAGTAGAGACAGAACAGAGACTGGGAACCGTCGTAATCTCATTGGAAAATAGTGTGAAGTAGTGTCATTTCAAGTTTTAAATGGCGTAAAATTACGTGGCTATTTTTGTTTCCTGCAAGGCGCGAATGAAGGAGTATAGCAGCGCTATGTGACCGAAAGAGCAACGACGCCAGGAAGCGAAAATAGAGCTTAAGATGCGTTATTTATTGCTTGACAGGACAATAATGTTCAAAATGCAGAATTGGTGACGCGATCTGATATTTTCAACCTGACCCCATATGGGTTGCCGCAAACCTCAGCGCTCTTTTCTCTGAAAATTTCCCAAATGTTGGGGATCATAACCCTTTCGATATACACGATGATATTTGAGTGTCAAGGTTATGAATATTGTATGATTTGAAGTTTGGATCCAACGCTTCGAAATAAATAATTAACAATAGAAAGGATCATGCATAAAGGCGAAAAATTTAATTTTATTTCCCATTTGGTAGGTTCGGTAGCCGCCATTATAGGTCTTGTTGCTTTGGTTGTCACTGCCAGGCGCCAGGGGGAGGTTTTGCCAATTTTCAGCGTTACGGTATATGGTGCAACCCTCGTTCTGCTTTATGTATGTTCAACCCTCAACCATAGTCTCCGAGGGCAGGCTAAAAAGGTCTTTCAGAAATTAGATTTCCTCGCAATTTACCTTCTGATTGCTGGTACTTATACGCCTTTGGCCTTAATTACCCTGAAGGAGGGCTGGGGGTGGGCTATTTTTGGTCTTGTGTGGGGGCTTGCAGTTCTTGGAATATTCCTGGAATTACTACCGCATAAAGGCAATAGAATAAGATCACTCGTTATTTATCTAACCATGGGCTGGGTGATCATAATAGCCATCAAACCATTGATTCAAGCATTGGGTATGGCTGGATTCAGTTGGCTATTACTGGGTGGCATGTTTTATACTTTTGGAGTTATTTTTTATATCTATGATGAACAGGTAAAACACTTTCATGGAATATGGCATGTATGTGTTTTAGCAGGGAGTACCACCCAGTATTTCACCGTTTTTTATTACGTGCTATAGATAAGAGAATATTGCCTTAGGTTAAATGTGACACTGATAGTCCCGGTGGAAAGATAGAGCGCTGATGACTTTTGTCGCCACCCATTCGTCAATAGGTCGGACGATGCTCAACTTTGCCTTGTCTGGTTATAGGTATACGGTAATAACCAATCCTTCCGAAAATCCAGATGCTGCAGCGCCCACCGCTGAGCTTCCATCCCTTCAAAGTCTCCCAGACCCATCTCCATCAGCCCCGATTCTTTGATCAAGGGCGTTGAAGGGTGAAACTTACCGATATGGCATGCCGTTTCAAAAGCACGCACCAGAGGGTTTGATGCTGGAGAAAGGGGTATCTGCACTACCTGAATTGAAAGAGTTCAGATTTGATCGTACACCGAGCTTGAAAAAGTGATTACCTATCACCTATCTAAAAGCTAAGTGATTATAGTGAAGGTGAGGCCGTGTTACTCTTTGAGGTATGGTGTGATTTTAAAAAAAGATCAGGACTGGAACAATATTATTCTCGATTCTATTGCCGATGGTATTTTTACCATCGACTGCAAACAGACCATTACATATTTTAATCATGCAGCAGAAAAGATCACCGGTATAAAGAGTGAGCAGGCGATTGGGAAAAAATGTTATGAGGTGCTGGGCAGTAGCAGCGATCAATGCAAGGAAAAATGCTTTTTAAAGGAAAGCATGCTGACTGGCAAAGAAAAAATTTCCCGGAATACCAATATTCTCAGAAGTGATGGCCAACAGATACCGGTGACGATCAGCACCTCGGTCGTCCGCAATGAGTTCGGAGAGGTTATCGGTGGCGTGGAGACTTTGCGGGACATTTCTGCAATAGAGTTTTTGCGCAAAAAGATTGAAGGGCAGTATTCCATCTGTGACATTATCTCCAAGAACCATGAAATCAGAAAAATTCTTGACATATTGCCGGACATAGCAAAAAGCAACAGTACCGTTCTGATAGAGGGGCCAAGTGGCACGGGAAAGGAGCTGTTTGCAAAAGCGATACATGACCTGAGCGGACGTTCTGGTAAGTTTGTTGCACTAAACTGCACTGCTCTGCCGGATACCCTGCTGGAGTCTGAGCTCTTTGGGTATAAAAAAGGTGCGTTCACCGAAGCAAAGCGTGACAAGCCTGGCCGCTTTTCACTTGCAGAGGACGGCACCTTTTTGCTCGACGAAATAGGTGATATTTCAAGTGCCTTGCAAATGAAATTATTGCGAGTACTGGAAAAAATGGAATATGAACCACTTGGCTCCATGGAAACGGTCAAGGCAAATATTCGGATTATTGCGGCAACGAACAAAAGGCTTGCCGATCTGGTTTCCCAGAAAAAATTCCGAGAGGACCTGTTCTATCGCCTGAATGTTGTCAAGATTTACCTGCCGCCTCTTTCCAGCCGCCGTGAAGATGTCTCGCTTCTGATAGATCATTTTATCAACAAATTTAATATTATTAAGGGGAAGAACATTGATGGTGTATCCCCAGAAGTATACGCTATATTGATGAAATATGATTTCCCCGGTAATGTCCGAGAACTGGAAAACTTTATCGAGTATGCGTTCATTCTCTGTCATGGGACCAGAATCGAGTTGGATCACCTTCCGAAAGACTTAAGCAATGCTTCTCTGAGCAGTGAGGCCAGCAAAGGGCGTTCAGTTGCAAAACCACTCGCCACCTCCGAGGAGAATGCAATCAGAGTTGCGCTTGATGAACATGGATGGAACAGGAGTGCCACCGCTGCCTACCTATCTATCAATACCAGCACTTTGTGGCGGAAGATGAAGAAATACAGCATAGAACAAGGTTAGTCTTGCTGATAACCTCAATAGATTGAAATATCAAATTGTTTATATAATAGATTGTGGTCAAAAAGAATATCTGAGATGGGTGGAGAGGTGGGGAAATGCTGTTCTACCATCCAGTTTACTGAACAATGGAACAGCATTTACGAAGTCACTATTTAGAAGTCACGTTATTTAACGGCATCCTCAACGCCGGCATACGCTCTTTTTCTGTTTCCAGTTTTCTGTCAACAGCGTATCCGATCAGGCCATAGATGTAGCCAAACAGGACACCGTTAACAACGTTGATCAAAACAAGGTCAATTGCAGTGATTACTGTGTTCGTCTCAAGCATTCCACTTCCCAGCAGACATACATAGCCGATTGATCCATGCGACAGGTTGGCAATAACACCGACAAGCCCTAACAATTTGCCGATGAAAGGAATGTAAGTCATCTGAATCAATGCAAAACTTACGGGTGCTATTACCATTCCGAAAGCGATACCATTCCACATAAACCTGTTTTTTATTTGCATATTCTTCGTAAAATATAAGCAGGATAAGGGCACTATTGCTAGAAAAATTAACCATTGACTCATGACGGGCCTCTCATCTTTTGTGATTTGCTGGCATAAGTTGTTTTAGTTACAATTATAGCTGCATGATATATGCCAAAAGATGGTATTTGTTTTTGGCAGTAATACCTTGTCATTAAACCAACTAGCGATTAACGCCTGACTAAGAGGTGTTGCATAATTGCACGATGAAGAAAAAACGACTCTTGCTATGCTAGAACTGTTACCGTTCCGGGAGAAAAATCGTGGGAGTAGATTGACGCATAATTGTTTCTGCAAAAGCTAAAAAACACCAGTTATTCCAGTAAGTACTATTTTGGTGCTTGTTGGCCAGGAAATTGGTGATGGCCGGTATCGATGGCTTTCTTCGAGCCTTGTTGTGCTCGTTTAACTGCATTCGAGATTAAACTACCGTCTTCAACTAATACATTTAATTAGAAAAAAATGATCCTCTGCGGTGTTAATTATCCATCATTGCAGAAACGCAACTAGATCGTGCAGAAATACAAACAGAATAAAGAACCGATTAATGAAAAATCAGATCTGAGAGGGTTGGGAGGCGGTGTGGGAAGAGAGGATCATTGTTTACCCACTGCTACTGTGAAAACACAAGATACCCGCCAGACTGGCAAGCCCGCAAATTTTACAGATAACCTGCTGCAGGTAGGCGCAGATTCGGAAGCCGGCTTCACAAGCACCATGTCTATTTCGTTATGGGGATAAAAGCATTCCGAACATAATCGGTATGAGTGCTTTTGGTGAAAGGTTACTCGCCATGTTCCTCATAACCAGTGAACATGGCTTTAAAATGTGCAAGTGGAGTGTGTCCTAATGTTGCAAGATAACAATGAATAAAAAGATATGATGTGAAAAAGAAAGACAACAGGACGTGAATGGTATCGAGGAGCTTGATACCGCCCAGCAGGTTGATGTATTCCTCATATCCCTTAATCTTCCAGAGAAGGAGACCCGACATCATTTGAGCAGGAAGAAAAACAAACATAATTGCAAGATATGCCTGTTGCTGAAGGGGATTAAATTTGTTTTCCGGAGTCATAATATGTGGATTAGGCTTACCAACAAAGATGCCATATCCATAGTATCGGACCTGTTTGACGGTAAGAGCTGCCAAGTTACGCGGGTCAGGAATGTAGATCTTCACGTTGCCGGAAGCCAAATAATAGGTAAGCCAGATGAAAAAATTGGCAATAACCGCAAATCCCACATAATTATGAATAGCAATGGCATTAGGTAAGGTCATAAAATTTAACATTTCAGCATATCGAATCTGAAAACCTGTAAGAATCAGAAGGACGAAACCAGATGCATTGATCCAATGCCATATCCTTACCGGTAGCGGATGGACATATATCAGCTTTCCATTATTCATGATGGAACCTCCTTAAATATATGTGCTGTGATTTACACAGGAACTAATTGGCATTCTCTTTTTTTCTTCGACGTAACGAGATAGTCAAAACCCTGATAATAAAATGTCCAAATGCTGTACAAGCTCCGCCGGCAATGATCAGTAGACCTATCTTATCCAAAAGTTTCACCCGGGTACCGCCCAGGAGATAAAAATGGCTTACATAATAACTTTCAAGAATCGCCCGGTCGATATTATACCGTTCTACAGTACCATCATCCCTGGTCAGGATTATGGAAACTGTGTTAAAATATTGTGAATCAGACGCATGACACTTCTCACAGGTTTTTTGTGCAGATTCCCTGTTTATCTGGTGCGCAATGGAGTTAATATCTGCAACGAGTTCAGCACGTAAGATCGGGCGAATATTTTTTTGCTTGAGCATGAAAAAGAGGTCATCAAACTCATTCATGTCAATAATTTCATTTTTATTCTTATCAATCGCCAGTATGATCTTATCGAAATCAAAACCTATAATTTCAAGAAGTTCATCACCATCATAAAATTTCTTTGTGAGAAGGTCATAAAACCTGAGATCGATATGCCGCGGCACGTCAGGGGCATGACAGACGACGCATTCCACAGAGGCAAAATGTGCATCGCCTGAAGGCAGCCAATCATGGAACTGATTAGGGTTATGACATTTCAAGCAGATTCTGTTTGTCCTTTCAGCGACTGAAGCACCTTCCATTTGTTGTACATAATGATAACCATGGCAGGCATAGCAGGTCATGGTTATGCCTTTGGTCCGCATTTTCATGTGAACACTGTTTTTGAACTCTTCCCCTGAATCTTCATGACACGAAACGCAGTTCACCGTTTCTAGATAGGGTGCGTGGGGTAATCCCTCATTCCAATTGAGCTCTTCAATATCAGAGTGACAGTCTACGCATGTAATGTCGTTAATGTTATGAATTGATTTTTCAAATTTACCTTCGTCCACAAACAGAGACTCTGTTATCTCTACCCGCAATATGTTGTCGGTGCTTTCCTTGGTAAGACTTTCATCGCTGTGGCAGTCAAAACATTCGGAATTATCAATGGCCCAAATGATAGAGGGCCATAAAGAGCAGGTGAGAATAATGTACAGCCCGTATCGCAATGGGAAGTCAGTCATTTTTTTCATAACATTTTTGCACCTAATGTACCGCAACTTCACGGTTGAAGCTCAATCTATAGGTTAACAAATATTCCTCAGCAATCAAATCGGAACTGGACCACGTCCAAAAAAATTTACCTGAAAAAAAGCATTCTGGCACTTTTATATTTAACATTTCCATATCGCCTAATTTCCAAATCATCTTCTGTTTGTTAAGATCCTAAAATAGGGCTCTTCCGGTAAACGAGAACCTGTTGGCTCTAATCATCACTCAGTTGTCCATCAGATTGCCCACGTTCGCCGCCTTATTCCGTCGCCAGTTCCACTGCTCGGCGGCGCCAAACGGGAGCCATCCAATATCCGCATTCCTGTTTCAGGTGCGCGTTTTCCGGATGAAACTTTTTTTATGTCAACACAAGTAGCTAGGGACTATGGTCAGTGATAGCTCGATAAGGGGTCAGTGGCTTCGCAATGAAAAGTGATTTACCACCAAAATGGTACCGAGAGGAAGGATAAGGCCAAGGCTTGTTACGGTGATCAAAAGGATACCCAGCTCGGAATAATCTGCAGGGGTAATCGCATTACCGGTCAGTGGATCCATAACTTCACGGCTTATGATGAAGAACTTATTAAGATATTTGGTTCCGAGGCTGCTCAATGAAAGGGCCAGGTTGGTGAAGGAGGCCATTACGGCAAAAAAGGTCGCTTTGAGATGGGCAGGTGCACTATTGGCAATCCAGGCCAGCATTGGTATCATGGCAACCTGCCCAAGAGGTGATTCAATAGCTGTATCGACAACTGCAATAAACCGTGCATCAACAAAGCCATAAGTGAGTCTTGAGGTCCATTCGTTAAGGCCATAGAACATGCCGATAATCGGAATGCTCAATAAAGAGCCGACAACAGTAAGAAACCCAACGACGTAAAAAATTGACTTTTCTGCCATGAAACGACGAAAGATAAACATCCCAAATAGGGCGAGACTGCTGCCAATCAATGACAACAATGACATAAATTGCTGATCAAAACCCAGCTCATCAATTTGCCACCAGGAAGCCCCCGCCCCTGGACCAGGAAGGGCCCGAAACACAAAAATGACGATTGCTGTTCCTACCAGAGTGTTGCGGGCAGAAGAGCTCAATTCTTTCAACAGCTTATTCATCAGAAAGAGTACGATGGCCATTGATCCGGCAAAAATAATTTCCTGGTTATAGGGGATCTGCATTAAACCCATCGTCAGAGTAAAAATGACAAATGTCAGACTGCCGCCGAGAATCCACCAATTGGGTTTTACCTTGTTTTCGCCGCTACCTTCCGGATTGTATTCCCTGTCTTGTTTGATGCCTCGTTTAAGTAATTTTCTAACTCTCAATCGTTTCAGTATTTCAGCCAGTATAACCCCACATATTGAAATGAGCGGGATTATCATAGCCAACTTGTAGATTTGTACATAAACAGCTACTTTCTGCTCTTCCACCATACTGTTTACATCATTAAACAGAAGTATGTTGATAAACGACACGGCAACGCCGCCGCCGATTATGGCGACCCTTCCGAGAGTCTGCATGGTGGTATGCATCAGCTTGAGTGTTTTGCTGTCAAATGCAGTGCCTTGATCATCAGACGTTGGCACGGCTTCAACGGTCATGGCATCGGCAACGACATCCTGGACCACATAGCCGATCGGGGCGAGAAGGGCTGAGAAAACAAACCAGGCCTCAACAGTCATGTAAGGGGTGAGAAGTGATGGTGCACTGATCAAAACGAGCATGATAGCAAGGCTGGCGCCAATGAGTGTGGCTCCGATAAAGACGAGGATCGATTTCCATCGCCAGATCAGATCCACCAGATGGCCCAAAGGCATCTTCAGCGCCCAGGGAATGCCGGCCCAGAAACCGAGCATCGCCAGAAATTCTGCAGGTAGGCCAAGATAATCCTTAACAAAGAATGTTCCGACGATGCCGGTTAATCCAGAAATGCCTGCTGCCAGGTAAACCATCAGCGGTGGCAGGTAGGAGAGTCTTAGATGGCGAAACAGCTCAATAATGTGGCTATCAAACCAATTCCATGTACTTAGAGCAAAACGTTTCAAAAGAGCACCATCAAGATTGTTTTTAGCCACTGTTTTCAGCTCCAACCGGGTGTAAGTTACAACCAGAGCGACCCGATAAAGTGCTTCAAAACTACCTTTTTTAATACAACTTTCGTAATACTTCTTTTGACGATACTAATAATCAACAAAGAACCAATCTAACCAATTGTATTTCAAACAAAATTTAACATTCATAAGCATTTCTAACAACAACAATCCTCAGCAGGTGGTCTTCATGCCTGCAGTTCTATGATAGAATCCTCGTACTCAGGCCAACCACCATCGTACAAAATTCTGATCATTCTTTGCACGGAGATTTTCCCTGAATCAATATTTTAGGATTGCCGGTAGTAATATTTCAAATGATAGAGAGGGGAGACGAAACAATAGCAACCAGTCAGGATATGAATAATTTGAGCTTGGCGTTTCAAACCAAATATAACGGCCATGAAATTATCTTCGGAGGAGATGGTTCACAAGCAAGCTGGGTTTCTCATAAAGCGAGGTCCTATCACCTCACCTCACTTTGTCGCCTATGAACGACGAATCTGTGGCTGTCACATAGGTTTACAATACCAACAACTGGGGTTCAGCGATTCTAAATTATATAATATCAATCTGTTACAGCCATACCACAAGGTAGGCATACGATTTGCAAAGAATTTGGCGAGTACTACAAACGGCAACACGGTTACCAACATGTAGATTTTTAGGATAGATCACTCCAGATGTCTGGCTAGGTTCTGTGTAAAATATTGAAATTATATTGTTTTTCAATAATGCATGAAGATTGCTACATTATTTGATTGCTTAAAACTATGGGGATTCGCACTTTGATTCGAACGGCTAAATTCGTTTATTTTCATCGCTCTGAATTATGCCTGTCTTCCATTTTGCGACAAACAATAGCTCACCGTTATGTTTGTCTGCAAACACCATGATTTCTTAACGCAACCACGCCTAGATTAATTCAAAAAATGGGAAAGGTATGAAATTAGATAACCTACAACTCGCCTTTGTTATCTTTATAGTTCTCACCCCTTATGGCATCATCTCATCGGCAGGTGCAGCCGTGCCAGAACATCTGGCAATTGCTACCTGGCAGGGAACTGCAACCTGCCTGCAATGCCATGAGACCGAGGCACAAGAGGTTTTTGGTTCTACACACTATCAATGGCTTGGTGATACGCCCTACATGAACGATGGTCCGGAAATACAGGGAAAACTAGATATCGGGGTAAATAGCTATTGTATAAATATTACCGGTAACTGGAATGGCTGTGGCGCCTGTCATGTCGGCTTGGGTGATCGACCGACACCACAGGTAAGCAATGCCCAACTGGAAAATATTGATTGTTTAATCTGTCACCAGGAAGCATACCAGCGGGTCAAGGTGGATGGCAGATTTGTTCCGGACCTTGATAACATGTCGATCTCGATCGTAGAAGCTGCCCGAACTGTTCAGAAGCCAACACGGGCCGCATGCCTGAAATGTCATGCCAAAGGAGGGGGAGGCGATAACTACAAACGCGGCGACCTCGCCATTGCACATGGCACGACCACCGATCGAAACTTTGATGTTCACATGGCAAGCAGCGGGGCAAATCTGGATTGTCAAGCGTGCCATCTCACAGAACAGCACTTGATGGCCGGAAGAGGATCCGATCTGAGACCAACTGATCTTGATGTTGAGATGTCATGCACTGATTGTCATGAAGAGAAAGCTTCGAGTAGCGGTCATGAACAATCGTCTATTGGCAGGCATGTGGAGCGAGTTGCCTGCCAGAGCTGCCACATCAGCACTTACGCCAGAAACGCAGCCGACACACCAGCAAGTGAGCAGACCGAGGTGCATCGAGACTGGCGACTGCCGTATACAACGCCAAGCGGTGCAATCCACCCCACACCGACGCTAGCTGGAGACCTCATACCCGAATATGCCTGGTGGGACGGCACCAGTGTCAGCTATCTTCTCTATGAAGATGCGATTATTGATCAAGTAACCGGAGCAATTGCAACCTCTCGCCCACTTGGAGAGGTATCCAGTGCCAGATCCAAGCTCCATCCTTTTAAGTATAAAACGGCAACACAACCATTGGTAAAGAGCTATAATCAATTAATCGCTCTTGATACCAGTGTCTATTTCTCCACGGGAGATGCAGATAGTGCCATCAGGTCGGGTCTTGAGAACATGAACTATAGCCCGGATGAACCATACGAGTGGGTGCAAACGGATACACTGCAACTCATCACCCATGAAGTCACACCTTCGTCTGCAGCTCTGTCGTGCACAGATTGCCATGCAAATACAAACAGGATGGACCTGGTGGGCAATCTTGGCTATGGGCTCAAAGACTCACGCGCTGTTGTCTGCCGACAATGCCATGGCCCCGAAGATGGCGAAGATGAACCGGAATATCTCTGGATTCACAACGAGCACGTACGGGGCGAAGGGTATGATTGCAGCTGGTGCCATACGTTCAGCAGACCAGAGCGTGGTTTGCGAGTATCTCCAATCATTGCCAAACTTGGAGATTTAATAAATATCCTAAGGGTGCTTGTCGGCTTTCCAGTAGCCCCTTCACAGACCGTTGAAGATATTAATGGAGATAGTCACATTGGGCTGGAAGAAGCGGTTGATATATTAAGAGATATTTCCAATGATTAATCGTACAATTAGCTGGAATCATGGTGCGGAGGCATTAAATCGGTTAGTCACAAAGGGTTAAAGCTCCAGGTGAAATAATATCTCAGAACACGGGCGCAACCTTTTGCATCGGTAGAATAGTAAGACCTTCGAGATGGCAATAGTAACGTTTAGCTCACCGGCGAGCATCAGCGAGTCTCGTGGAGCGGCTGGTTAACTGATTTTTATGTTTTTTCTTTGAATGGAGAAGAATAAAGGTAACCTTCCCCATTATTCATTAACTTGATTAATAGGTAACTTCCCTCATATTCACACCTATATTCAACACCATTTTCTATAATGGTTTTTTCTCTACATTCTGTTTCTACGCTTTGAGTGTCTGATACAGAGTATTCAAACAATGCTTTAACGGTATTTGTATCTATATCGTGTGTTTCAATAATATTTTTAGATGACTTTGGAAGAAAGTAAGGCAGCCAACCTTTTTCTATATACCCAGATTGTTTTAAATCGTCATAAGTCGCAAATTCTGCTTTTGATTGCTCACCATCAAACATATAAAACAGCATTAATAATACTGTCATTATTATTGCGAACAACAAGGCTACTATGTATGCGTTTTTTATTTTCATACAGTTAATGTTGAGTTAGCTTCTGTAAATTCCTTTTCGATGACCTACTTTTACAACCCAAACCATTGTTTCATTATCTTGGATGGAGTAAATGATGCGATAGGTTCCTTGTCGTATGCGATACCTTTCTTGCCCAGTAAGCTTCTCACTTTCAATTGGGTCGCCAAAATATTACCTCCTAATCATAAGTAACAGCGTAACGTCAAAACGCTGTAGCGTCAATTGTCGTAACAGCTAACGTATAATAGATAATAGTCCTGTTTCAGACAAGAATGAGGAGCTTGTGTCATCCTCTCCAAGCCTCTTTACCAGAAATTACCGTCTCATATTATTACAAGTATTCTCTTATATCTGGCCGAAAGTAACTAAAATATCAAACCTTTATATTGACAACCTCTGCTCTTGTGTATTTGGTTGGAAAATCATCGGTGGGGTATTACATAAATAATAAATTTAGTATGCTGGTATCGCTCTATAATTTTTGAATAAAAAGTGCTGATTGGATAAACTCCTGTCGAGCACACAGAATAAGGATACGGAGAAAATGGACCATCAGAAACAGCCCGTTTGTGAAATCGACACTGAAAGGTATCCTTTAGCCAGGACTTTCAGAAAGGCACTGACGCCGTTCGAGGATTTTGTCCATCAGGAGACCTCTTCCGGAATCCTGCTTATGATCTGTGCTGTCAGCGCCATCGTTATCGCCAACAGCCCGCTATTCCCCCTCTATGACAAAATCCTTCATACAAAGATGACCATAGGATTCGGCAGCATGGCTATGACTCATTCCCTTCACCACTGGATCAATGACGGTCTCATGGTGCTTTTTTTCTTTGTCATTGGGCTTGAGGTGAAACGCGAGATACTCATCGGCGAGCTGTCCAGCATCCGCCAGGCCATTCTGCCAATCAGCGCAGCAATCGGCGGCATGATCATCCCTGCTCTTTGTTATTTCGCCCTCAACAGTTCAGGAGACTCAGCCCGCGGTTGGGGTATCCCAATGGCAACAGATATCGCTTTTGCCCTGGGCGTCATCGCACTTCTTGGTAACCGTATCCCAAAAGCACTCGTTCCTTTCCTGCTCGCTCTGGCCATTGTCGACGATCTCGGAGCAGTGCTCATCATTGCAGTATTCTATACCGAAACCATCCATATGGGTGCACTGCTCGTAGCCGGAGGTTGCGTTGGTGCACTCATTGCCATAAACCTCGCCGGTGTCAGGCACACGCTTCCCTATGCAATTTTCGGTATACTGATGTGGATGGCCATGATGAAATCGGGTGTTCATGCCACCTTAGCGGGGGTCCTGACCGCTTTTACGATTCCTTCAATATCCTCCTGCAGCGCCACGATGTTTGCCGAGCGTATGACCCTTCTTACACGTGACTTCATGGACCAGATATCCATGCAAGAGGTGAGAGATCCTGAGCTGAACATCCTTCGTAACTCTCGTAAACAGCTCATCCTCAGCGCCTTCGAAGATTCGATTCAGAAGATGGAAAGTCCACTTCAGCGAATGGAGCACAGCCTTCATGTCTGGGTCTCTTTTCTTATTGTCCCTGTGTTCGCACTTGCCAATGCCGGTATCCCAATTTCGTTCGGTGAGCTTGGAACCATTCTCCAGCACCCGGTTACCCTTGGGGTTATGTTTGGCCTTGTTGCAGGTAAGACCATCGGGATTTTCAGTTTTTCCTGGATTGTTGTCGTAACCGGCCTCAGCAAACTCCCAGAAGGGTGCCGGCTTAGGCACATTGCCGGCGTGGCTATACTGGCGGGCATCGGTTTTACCATGTCGATTTTTATCGGCTCACTAGCCTTTGCCAACCAACCAGAGCTGCTGTTGAATGCAAAAATCGGCATTGTCCTGGCTTCGGTTGTGGCCGGCATTGCCGGCTATGTGTGGCTGCTGAAATGTACAGGCGATAATGTCAGGTAAAATCAAAAACCCAGAGTGAAAAATGTCAGTCTGGATCTACGTTTATACCGATGATAATTTTAGTTTATTGACTGTAAGTCGAGATCATAAAGCATACTATTAACAGGTGGATAAATCAAAATCTCTGGTCAATAGCAATGTTGAAACCGATAAAAAATAGATCTTGGCTTTTTATTTTACCTGCCCTTATTCTAGTGGGGGGCAGCACCATTATTCCATTAATAACCATCGTAAACTTTTCTGTTCATGATGTATTCTATGGAAATGATTTTATTTGGGTTGGCCCAAAGTGGTTTATCCAGGTATTAAATTCAAAAGAGTTTTATGACACTTTATTCCGCACATTCGCCTTTTCCATAATAGTACTGACAATTGAAGTACCTCTGGGTATTTTCATCGCATTGTCATTACCGAAGCAGGGAAAATTTGTCCCCTTTTATATAATCGCTATTGCTATACCGCTGATGATTCCATGGGTGGTTGTGGGACTTATGTGGCTAATGATTATTCACCCTCAGTGGGGCTCTTTGGGTTCATTACTATCGTTGATTGGTTTTCAGATTGATCTGAATAACCTTGTTATTTCCTGGTCAGTTATTGTTTTTGTCGATGTGTGGCACTGGACAAGCCTGATAGTCTTACTTTGCTATTCAGGATTACTGGCAATCCCCGATGTATATTATAAGGCAGCACAAATTGATGGTGCCAGCCGATGGAAAATTTTTCGATATGTTGAGCTACCAAAAATTAAACGTGTGTTAATGATTGCTATTTTATTGCGGTTTATAGACAGTTTTATGGTATTTGCTGAGCCTTTTATTATCACAAAGGGTGGACCGGGGCAATCTACAGTGTTTCTCTCCCATAGTCTCATGCGGACTGCTGCACAACAATTCGATTTAGGACAATCGTCTGCAACATCGCTTATATATTTTTCAATTATCGTTCTTTTTGCTTGGATTCTCTACAAAGTGATGGAACATCAAAGCTAATGTGCAGTGGGTGTTGATGTGGGGATAGAAATAACAAACAATACGGGTAAGGGTAAAACTTTTCTTTTGATTCAGGAAAAAGAGTTGTGAAGAATATTCGAGGTCTTAAAAAATATATCCCTGTCATATACGTACTATTTTTACTGATGCCGATATATTTTCTTGTCTGTTACAGTTTTAAAACGGAATTTGAGATCAAGAATTCGATTACACCCATACCCATGTTGGGAACTTTGTCCAATTATAAGGCTATATTCAGTGATCCACAATCCTATATGGCCTTTGTTAATACAATACTCTATGTTCTTTTAAATAATGCAATTTCACTTGTCGTTGCCGTACCGGCAGCCTATGCTTTTTCGCGTTATTCTTTCCTTGGCGACAAGCATTTGTTTTTCTGGTTTCTTGCCAGCCGCTTGACACCGCCAGCTGCTGTTGCCATCCCCTTGTTTCAATTTTACTCCACGTTGGGTATTGTCGATACTCATATTGCTGTTGCGCTTGCCCATTGCTTATTTACTGTGCCTATTGCCGTGTGGATCCTCGAGGGATTTATATCGGCGGTGCCGAGAGAACTTGATGAGATGGCGCAGCTTGATGGCTATTCCTTTCCACAATTTTTTATAAAAATTCTTATGCCCGTTATTGCGCCAGGTATAGGTGTAACAGCATTCTTCTGTTTTATTTTTTCATGGGTTGAAATACTTTTGGCAAACTGGCTTACAACTGTCGATGCTGTACCGTTCGGTTCGATTATACTAAGGGCGGGTACGGCACTTGGCTTAAACCCATTGGGCTGGTTAAGTGCAATGGCTGTTTTATCGATTATTCCAGGAGTTTTACTTATTTATTTTGTACGCAACCACCTTGCTAAAGGGTTTGCACTTGGGCAGATTAGATAGTGGACACCAAAAAGTGGCACTAACATTCAGCGCAGATTAATACAGCCTAGGCTTACCAAAAGAAAAGAGCATTTTATGGCACCTACTTTTCAATCGTCTGTTTCCCGGTTTAGGTTTATTGATATTGCCAGAATATATGGCGTTGTATTAATGTACTATGGTCATATTATTGAAAGTTATATGAAGGCTGGTAGCGCTACTGCTGCTTTTCTCTATAAGTTTATTTACTCTTTCCATATGCCTTTGTTCTTTATCTTATCGGGTTACGTTGCAAAAGAGTATGTGTCCAATACGGATTTTGGTCTATACCTGAAAAGGCATGCTGCGTCACGTCTGGTTCCTTATGTATTTCTCTCGTCTATTCTGATTATCCCAACATTCTGGATAACTGGCAATACTGTAGGCCTTGAACTCCCATCAGTTGAAGGTTATCTCAAAGGTATCTCTGCTACATTCTTAGCAGGTCTTCCCTATTTTAATATTCCCACGTGGTTCCTGATTTGTTTATTCGTGGTGGAAATGATGCACTATGCAACATCACGATTTCTGACGTCGAATTCCAGAGTTATCTTGGTTGCTATAGCTTATTACTTGATCGGATCAATTTTGGCCTGGAATGCTGGTTGTTTAAAGCCGACAAATATACTTTCTCAACATGGAAAGATCTTTCCTTACTTTATGATTGTTGAGGCTTTTACATGTTATTCGCTGTACCTGGTGGGAGTCTATTTTAGACGAAATAACTTCCTGGTTGGCAAAATACCAGCATATAAATGTTTCCTGGGGGCTTTGGTATGTCTGGTTTTAATTTATTCTACATATGATTTGAACAAGGGAATGTTTGCAATACCCTTCTATGATGCGGTGGTTTTGTTTGCTTCATCACATGGCAATCTTATTCTTTTCCCTCTTACCGCTGTAATAGGCAGTGTAATGGTTTTGCTGCTTGCAAAATTAACCACAGATATTGAAGTCCTGATATATTTGGGTCGTAATACATTAATTATTTTTGGATTAAACGGCGTCTTTTATCATTTTATTAATGACAGACTTGCAATATGGCTAATTGCACAGCATTTTGATGATGCCATGAAGATTCTTGTAAGTGGAATCGTAATTGCTTTTACAAGCATTTTATTGACAATTCCTTTTGTCTTTCTGTTGAATTATTTAACTCCCCAGTTGATCGGTAAGCCTAAGCTTGATGGGCCGTTGATTCCCCGGTTGGTCTCATGAAAATACTTCGGATTCTACTAAAAAGTGTTGCTGTTTTATTGCCGGGTATCGCATTTATGCTTTATTACAATCTACGCATGGAAGCACAGCATTTTCAACCTTATATTTATACCATTACAGGGAGGAAGGTATTGGTAGCCAGAATAAAAGGCGATCCCGATATAACTATCGATACTGCCGGACTGACACTGTATAATGCAAGCAGAAAACTCAAGCTGTCCCCCAGCTATATGAGTGCTCGGCATCTTGATTGGAATCAGAGGAAAACTACTCCAATGCAGCATTGGGATATTTATTATTCAAGAATTGTTCCGGAAACAGCAATTGGCCTAGCCGACATAAAAGATACTGCCGATGTGAGTATCTTTTATGATCGCAGAGAAATAACGGAAATTGCTGAAATTTTACATGTTGGTCGTTACGACAGAATACCTGAATCGCTTGAAAAACTAAGGCTATTTGTCAACCAAGAAGGGTACAGCTTGACCGGTTTTTATGAGGAAGTATACCGAGTATTTGAACTTATTGAGCCAAACCCTAACAAATATGAAACACTGCTTCGGTATCAAGTTGCTCGGTGATAATTATTGTGTGCAGCTCAAAAACGCTCTCACTGCAAAGGAGATTACACTTTCGAGGGAGACACTGGCTCTCCATGCCGAGATGTATCATGGGGTTCCTATCCTGTGGACTGAGATGAGCGGCCATTGAAAAGCCAGCGTCATTTTTTTTATCAATTAAGAGAAGCCTATGAAACCTGATACTATTTTTTCCTATATCCTGGCCTCTTGCCTGTTACTCGTGCTCATTTCTGGATGTTCTGTTGGCCCCCAGATGCTGCAGGGCGTATATCTTAGCTACAATGACCGTGTAAGGGCAACGGCTGATGAGGAATTGTTGTTAAATATTGTTCGATTACGCTACCTCGATACCATAGAGT
>CAZOWJ010000014.1:0-57675 GCA_964583415.1 uncultured Desulfocapsaceae bacterium | reverse complement strand
GCATATTAGGAAAATATCAGTGCATTCTTGCATTTAGCGCTGTGATATTAACAACTTTTACAGTGCTTATTTTGGGAAGCCGTTTCAGGAAATTTTCTAATATCTACCCAAGAGATTACGATTGGCAATTATAAACTCACCGCATTAAAACGACATTAACCTTCTTCCTGTACATCTTAGTCTTATAATATTCTGATCGTCTGCCAGATTTAGCAATAACTAAATCCTTTGGAGTGTCAGAAAGAATCTCGATTTCTACAGCTAATGGTTATTCTACTATCTCAACAGTAATTTTGGCTTGAACTTCCTGAGTTTCTGAAGTCTGCAGAAATACTGTTCGGGAAAACTTCCCGTCTGGCTCTTTGTGGAAATTTGGATCAAAAATGACAGTCAGGGTTTGAGCAGTTCCAGATTGAATCAATTTCGCCTCAATCTCTGCTGTCGTGCAACCACAAGACGTCGTGATCTCGGTGATGAGTATTTCTGAATCTGTAATATTTTTTACAGTGAATGAGGTTGAAACAGTTCCATTTTCTTTGTTAATTTTACCAAAGTCATAAATTTCGGGAACAACCTCCAGGCCCGTACCTCCTTCGTCTGAGATAACCCCGCTTACCGGTTGAGAAAGACCAGCCTCTACACCTTGCCCATCTTCCAACCAATGAGTGAATCCTCCGGCAAGGACCCTGACGTTTGAATACCCTAAAACGCTCAATAGCACTTTACCTTTTGAGGCTGCACTTTCTGAAGTGCTGTAGAGGATAACCTGATTGCCAGGTTCAACTCCAAGAGTTTGGAGTCTTTTCTGAGATATTTCCTGCAATGGCAGAGACAATGCTCCCGGCACGTGATTCTTGAAATAATGTTCTACAGACCTCAAGTCAATGATCTGGTAAGATGCTTGCTCAGAAGCCAGGTCCGCCGGGCTGATGAACTGCTTATCTTTCGTCCCATGCGCTGATGCTGTTGTTGTAAAAAAAAGTATCAGCATCATATAGTGCAGATAACGCCATATTGATACGTTATGATTTCTTCTAATCAACCTGGTTCACCTTTATCCTTACCTGCTTCTCAGGCTTTAATCTCTCATTTGATGTTATGGAAATCACTCTGATTGCCGGACCACGAAAATCCGAATGAACCGACGGATCGTAATATATTTTGAGAATAGCCTGTTTTTCAGACTCTATAATGGTTTTCCAATCTCTTGGCGATTTACCGTGCGACGACATTCCAAATACCGGACCACTATTCTCTCCATTTATCACTCGTGCGGTAGTACAGCCGCACGATGAATCGAGAAAGGATATAACCAGATTCTCTTCACCGATATTGACAAGAGGAACCTCAACTGACACGACCCCCTTGTTGACAGGAACAATACCGAAATCATGCTCTGCCACGGGAGTTGCCAATACCCCGTCGCCTGGCTCTATCACCTCTGTCTGACCATTGAAAATAAAAACCGAAGCGCTCAGTAGCAAAACACCGGTACAGATCAAAAATAGATTTCTTCGTTTATTATTCTTTTTTTGCCTGTTGTTTTTTCGTTTTTTAACCATAGTTAGATAGCCTTACGGGTTTTAGTGACCTGAGTGGTCAGGGTTCAAAGCCCGTACTCCTTTATTTTGTTTAAAAGTGTCTGCCGGGCAACCCCTAGTTTTTTTGCTGCCTGGCTCCTGTTATTCCCTGTCTTTTCAAGGGTCGATTTGATTACTTCACGTTCCATGTCACGAAGTGTGAACCCCTCGTTATCATCACTCCTTTTCATTGCCCTGACATCCTCTGAAAGGAGGTGCTGCGGAAGTTCCTGGGGTACTATGTATTCTCCAAGGCAAAGAATTACCGCCCGTTCTATTGTATTTTCCAACTCTCGAATATTTCCAGGCCAGGTATATTGCATGAGAAGATTTAAAGATTCAGGGTGTAATCCTTTAATATCTTTTCTATTTTTTTCCGCAAATCGCTTAAGAAAATGGTTCACCAACTCGGGTATATCGATAGTCCTCTCCCGAAGGGCGGGAAGGTTGACAGGAACAACGGATAAGCGGAAATAGAGGTCTTGTCGGAACATCTCTTTTTCTATCATTTCAAGAAGATTTTTATGGGTAGCCACAAGTAATCGGACATCCACCCTGATCGTTTCAGAACCACCCAGCCTTTCAAATTCACCTTCCTGCAGCACTCTTAATATTTTAGCCTGGGTTGGTAGGCTCATATCCCCTATTTCATCAAGAAACAGGGTCCCCTTGTGAGCAAGCTCAAATCGCCCTTTACGACGACCTGCTGCTCCGGTAAAAGCTCCAGCTTCGTGGCCAAACAACTCACTTTCGAGGAGATTTTCGTTAAGTGCCGCACAGTTGAGTTTAATAAATGGTAAATTCTTGCGTTGACTGTTTTGGTGCAGGGCATTGGCAACAAGTTCTTTCCCCGTACCTGACTCACCAGTGATAAGGACGGTCGCATCTGTGGGTGCGACCATTGATAGTGTGGCAAACATATCCTGCATAGCAGGACTTTTTCCGATTATATTACCAAAAGAAAACTGTTCCCCGAGCCTGTTCTTGAGTGTTTTGTTTTCTTCACTGAGCGACATAAAATTAAGAGCACGGGCAATGAGCAGTTTTAGTTCCTCGATATCTACTGGTTTGGCAATATAATCAAAGGCACCTTTTTTCATGGCATCAACCGCACTTTCTATCGAAGAAAACGCAGTAAGCACAATAACGGGGACAGTCAGTCCAGCCTGCAATAACACTGATAAAGTGGTGAGTCCGTCCATTCTGGCCATCTTCATATCTAAAAGAATAAGATTCACATCGTGGCTATCTAAAAATGGTAAAACTTCATCACCGTCTGACACCTCTTTTACCTGATATCCCTCACTCAGCAGATTTACTTTGAGCATTGTCCGATGGGCAACATCATCATCAACAAGCAGGATTGATTCCTTTTTTATCTCATCCGTCACCACTCACTCCTCTTCTTTTTGGCAAGACAACCATGACCGTTGTTCCCATGCCCTTAGCAGTTTCAACCTCGATAAGGCCTTGATGCTGCTCGATGATCTGATGGCTTACGGCAAGGCCGAGTCCGGTACCTGATTTTCTGGTTGTAAAAAAGGGATCAAACATTTTCTCGCACTCCTGCTTGGTCATTCCATCTCCTGTATCCGATACAATAATCCTCACATGGTGTCCGTCTTCTGAACCAGTAATAGAAATTTCGCCTCCAGAAGGTGTGGCGGAAATACTGTTTTTTAATAGATTCATCAAAACCTGAAGCAAAAGGTCTGGGTCAGCTTCAACGATTAAATCTGTATTACATTGCCAATGGAAATTCAGTGCATGGTTGGCGAAGTCACTTTCCATCAAGGAAACCGTTTTTGAAATCAGGGCATCAAGATTTACTGAAACGAACTGCAGATCACGCGGCCTCGCAAATTGCAACAATCCAGACACATTCCTGTTGAGTCGGTCAACTTCACTGACCATAAGGGCGGCATAGCCTTTGCTCTCTTCTGTGGCACCCTGCTGATTCCCGAAATAGTGGGCAAACCCCCTGAGGGTTCCGAGGGGGTTTCGGATTTCATGCGCAATCCCTGCTGCCATTTTTCCTAGAGCGGCCATCCTGCGAGAGCGTTCGAGCTGCAGTTCCATATCCCGTATGACACTCATGTCCCTGATGACCAGAACCGTACCAATGATATTTTCTTCACTGTCTATCAACGAGGATCCACCTATTTTAACAGCAACATTTCTACCATCCGCTGTCGAGCACTCAGCCGAATGATCGAGAATCGAATTACGGATATCTGTGGACTTAATTGGGCAACCGGGAAAGGCATTATTAATATTTTTCCCATGTAACTCATTAAACCGGCTCCCTAGCATTTCCTCAGTTTTCCTGTTGCAGGATACAATCCTATCCTTTGAGTCCAAGGTTACAATTCCCACCGGAATGCTTTCGATAACATTGTCGGTATACAGTTTCATGTTAGCGAGTGTCGATTTGGTCACCCGCATGCTATGGTATAAAAACAGCAGGTAAAGTCCTGCGCTCCCAACAAGAAACAGTATCGCACCCATGAAAATTACATGTTGAATATCCTGCTTCTGCGCATCAACATAGCCTTCAGTGAACAGGCCCATTGATATAACCGATCCATCAAACCTGCCCCGCTGTTTTGACATAAGGCGTGCGTGGTCCACAGTTAAGGGCATGCCACTGAGTCGTGATTGTATTGACAAGCGTTTGGATATTGTAAAAATCCCTGTCTGTTTATCTATCGCTGTCACCGATTCTCCCCTTTTCAACGCATCCTCATTTTCAGTTCTTACCATTTTAACATCAGGGGCTTTATTGGTCTGAGCAATAACAGCTCCCTCTCGGTCTGTGATAATGATAAATACGATATCATTTTCACGGCCGCTCTCAGCAAGCAGCGTATGGAGAGGATCTCCTTTACTGTCCATGTGATGCATCAGTGACGTCCGTAAAGCAGCCTCAACAGCCCTGATTATGGTCTCCCCCTTCTGCAGCAGGAAGCGCTCCATAAACCCTTGAGCACGATTGATATTTTCAAGGGTCGAGAAGGTAAGCAGCACCGCCAGGAAAAGTGTCGCCAAGATGAGCCCCAGAGCGGCTCGAGAGACTTTGAACGTTTGGTGTGAAGAGAAAATGTTGGTTTTCTGGCTTTTAATATCCTTCATCCTGACCTTTGGAGAAAATTACCGAGCTGTTGCTCTCGCTGAGAGATACGGTATAAGATCAACACCAAGTTGTCCTTTCATCAGGCTACAACCTCAAATTGTCCCATCATTCCATTGTCTTCGTGCTCGAGAAAGTGACAATGATACATGTATATTCCAGTGTAATCCTCAAATTTACATATAATCCTGACACGCTCTCCAGGTTGTACGAGCACCGTGTCTTTTCGCCCTTTCTCAGCTAATGAGGGTCTTTTGCCGTTTCGATCCAGAATCTGGAACTGGACATCGTGAAGATGCATTGAATGAGGTAGTCGCATCATCATGGCTGAGGAATTCTCAATTTCCCAGATTTCCGTATCACCAAGTTTAATCCGTTCATTGATGTAATTGAGGTCCATGTTCCTACCATTGATCGTCAGCCGCCCGCCGCGACGCATCATGCCCATTCCACCAGACATTGTTTCCATCCTGAATTTTCGAGTAACTGCCGCCTGAGACTCCTGCAACCAGTCAATCGAGACAAGCTTGTCGGGGGTGGTATAGGAACGGGCTGGAGTTTTGTTTATGGTGAACTGCATGGCTTCAAATCTGTTGCCAGCCAACTGATCGACAAACAAGGATACTTTTGAGTTCAAAGCATCATTCGAGAAATCGACAAGTATTTCTGAACGTTCTCCTCCTGAAAGCTCTAATTTCTTTAATGTGACCGGGGTTTCCTGGAATCCGCCATCTGTTGCAATCTGAAAAAACTGCCTGTCATCACTGAAGGATATCCGGTATACAGAGGAGTTCGAACCATTCAGAACACGCAAACGTACAAGGCCTTTAGGAACATCCTGGTTCGGCCACATGCTGCCGTTAACCAGCATGTAATTGCCGATAACCCCATGCATGACATCCATCATGTTCTGGGCATAAGCAAAACTTCCATCATCAAAAAATCGACGGTCCTGCAGAACAAGTGGAATATCGTCTACTCCATACTCCTTAGGAATAGCGAGACTATCTGCTTTCTCATCTTCAATAACAAAAAGACCGGCCAGTCCCTTATATGCATGTTCTCCGGTCAATCCCATTGCATGGGGATGATACCAGAGCGTGGCTGCTGATTGATTTATCTTGAAATCCGGGTTCCACGATTCCCCTGCCTTGATGACCTGGCGCGGGCCGCCATCCCATTGTGCCGGTACATGAAGGCCATGCCAGTGTACAGTCGTTACTTGCTTAAGATTGTTCTCAACTTTGAATTTAACCCGTTCACCATCTCGAACCTTAATGGTAGGGCCAAGATAATCGCCGCTGTATCCGAGCGTGGGTGTTACGTATCCCGGGATGAATGTTTTTTCACCCTCTTCCACGCTGAAGGTGAATAAACGTGCTCCATCTGAAGCGACAGTACTATCTAAAACTGGTGGTATTGGAAGAGCATTGTTGAAACCTTCTGCTGGGCTGGCGTAACACAGGCCGGTATCTCTTAAAAAGGTGTAGCCGCCGAGGGCAGTAATACCCAGCAATGCAGCACCTCTTTTCATAAGTGTTCTACGTCTCATATTTGCCTCACTATGCTATATCTTTCTTCATCTGATCAAATTCAGATTTACTTATCTCTCCAGAAGCGTATCGTTCTTTGAGAATTTCATGTGATCTTGATTGGCTATGGTGATGTTTTGAAGGAAAAAAGAACTGAAATATTTTCACACCCAGTCCTATTATCAGTGCCAAAAACAATACCATCACAATCATTCCAACCGGCCCATGCATAAATCCAGCACCACCCCATAACCAGTTTGAAAAACCCATTCCTTGTCCGTACATAAATCATATCTCCTTAATTAAATTTGATTTGCTTATGTCTAGGAGCATAATATGTGCCAGATCTCGAAAGGCCCCAAAAAGAAACTAAATCAGTGCGATTCAAACAGGTTAAGCCAGGAGGTATTTCCCGACTTCATTTAATGACGAAATCCAGTGCCTATTAATTAGGCAACAAAAACTGCATCGCCAAACGCTTCTGTCTAAATATTAGGCACTTCGGTTCTGAATTGTAAGGTAGGGAGGGAATTTATTACATTCTCAAGGTTTACGTGCAGGATAATCCATTGAATGCCGCTCATACATGATGTACAACTTTTTCGTTAGGAGAATGGGGATAAGAAATTATACGACCAGGGGATATTTTCTTCAGAAACACTTCACGACTATCCTGAACCGGAAATTATTGAGAGGAAAAAAATATATCTCCATAATATGCCTCAGCAACACCGCCTCTATTATCGGTATCAGTCATAATTGCCACTGCATCTATGAAGGCAATTTTGGTTCCGAAATGTTCTTGTAAATCTTCATATACATTCCTCTTTTCATATTGCCAAATTGAAGAGCTATCATTTTTATCTCTCAATGCAACCATAATCTACCACTAGCAGGTCATCGTCACATTGTTGTTTAAAGAATGTGAATCTATATCGTTTTTATCAGCGAGTGGCGTGTAAAACACAACTGTGCTTCCATCTCCCATTTCAACCGTTTCAGCTATATGGCAAGGTCCTTTATCTGTTGATTCGATTTGGTCCTTCGCGTTAAGCAGTGTCATTTCAGCCTTCGCTTTTGCCAACCGGATCTGCCTCTTGGACATAGGAAACTCAAGGACCATTCCACTTTCAGGGAGCTCTATTGTTTCTACCCACTTTTCTGCTTTATTGTTCCATGAGTTTTTCATCAGTTCTGCTCTAGCGAGAACTGCATCTTCTAATACAATTTCTTCTGCACTCATTTTAAAGAAAACTAAATGGCCACTCTCACCCATTTCATAGGCTTGGTACCTTTCCCCAGCGGTGCTCAGACCAGCAATGGAAAATAAACTCACAAGCAGAATACTATATATCTTTAACAATTTATTTATCATGACGTTATCTCCAATTAAATCGGGAGACCTCCTAAATTATAGAAAATACCGGAACAACATAAGATCCGTTTGGAAGGATAATCACGCTGCCTGCCGACCATCTTTTACAGAATCAAAGGTGAGTGATTTGAACCAAACCCACACAAGTTCGGCCTCGCTCTTTGAATAAATGGTTTGGGCATCTATATGTATGGAGTTGCAGAAACTATACCAATAAACCGGGACCAAGAATGTTTTGATAACTTTATAGTTAACAATGAGTTAACAAATGCTGATAATTTTATGTGCTCATCTTCTATCAAATAATTGGACAATGTCGAGAGTTTTATTAACGTTGGATGACTGAAAACTGTATAGTTCCGATGTAACTGCTCTCTCTAGAACTCCCAAGAGCCTGTCCCAGAAACTTCTCCCCTGTTAGTGATCGATAAAGCCTTCCCTTGCACATACTCGTTTAAGCAAGGACAGCATATTTCGCACCGGGTGATGTTATCTGGAGCTGACTCTCATTACGGATTAATTTTAAATCTGTCAGGCAATAGTAATCCAGGAATACATGCACTACACCACCTCGTGTGATTGTTCGTCCAGGAACCGATAGCGACAGCAAACTACAAATTAACAGATACCAGCTATCTCCTCGTGGAGATTTGGAAACAGTCACTACACACTTTGGAAAATAGGCTTATAGGTATGAGAAGGACTGATATTGCGTCCTCATTTTATATTTTAACCCTGGAGTATTCATACATATGACAAAGTTTATAATGTTCCTCATAGTTAGCAACCTGGTTTTTCCCCTTTCTACAGCCTTTTCGCAGGAGATGTCCTTAACAGCGGAAAAAGGACTGTTCAAATTCCCCTTTTTTGACGATCAAACTCCCGTATGGCAATACAATGGACAAATTCCAGGACCTGTCCTGAGAGCCAAGGCAGGTACAATCCTGACTGTTCGCTTGAATAACAAGCCGAGAGTTAATCAAAAGCCAAATTTCTAACGAATAACAATGCAAAAGAAAACGATATTTTTAATAATACTCGCGATAATACCGCTCAGTTTTTTCTGGCAGCGCTATTTACAGCCGTTCCTGGCTGAATTCACGGAGCCGGCAATAGAATTGCTGCCACCGGAAAATCGTCCGCCAGCCCCTGATTTTTCACTTTTTGACCTTGATGGCAACGCCATACAGCTGAGTGACTATCGCGGTTCAGCAGTCCTTCTGGGATATTGGGCAACATGGTGAAGTACCTGCAGGAAGGAGATGCCTTCCATCGAGCTGTTGGAACAAAGATATCAGGACAACGGATTAAAGATTCTGATGATCAACACCAGGGAATCGAAGGATGATGTAGAGCCCTATATCCGTCACAACAACTTCACATTCAGCGTGCTGCTCGACAGTGAAGGTACGGTTAGTAAGAAATACTCAGTGTTTGGAATCCCTGCAGCCTTTTTTATCGACAAACAAGGGAAAGCCGCTTTTCGTTCGGTGGGTTATCACAATTGGAACACAAAAAATATACATGAAACAGTCGACTCGCTCATCGGCGAATAGCCTTCCCATAAAATCTACCAGAAAAATACACTCCCAATCCAACTCTGAGAATTTCGTCAGCAGAGGTCCCATGAAAAGGCTGGCTGTTGAGAGCAGAGTTGAAAATTAGTTTCACCCTGCTGTGTTGTCGATTCTAAAACCGATTGACGGTCAGTGAAAGGTTAATCAAATCCTGCTCTCTGCCTTAGATGTTTATTCTGAAAAAATCTCACGTTTATATACGGATAAGCTTGGCAATTCGTTAACATGCAGATACAATCCAATCCGTAATAGCAGAGCACGGCAAGGAACATGCATTGCCGGATATAGATGGGAAAATGCCTTTCGGCTTTCATACTCCCAGGCCAGCCACGAAGATATCAAAGCGGCAATCCCGTGTCTGGCCCAGTTGATTAAAAAGCGTCTTAGCGAATTGAACCACCCCGTTTAGATTAATTTTCTCGAGGGGCCAAAGTGAAAGCTGCGTATTACCAAGCGTTTCAAAAGCCACTTACATTAGAAAGTCTTCCTGACCCCTCACCGAGTAGCGACGGGGTTGTTATAGAAGTCAAGGCTACCGGTCTATGTCGAAGCGATTGGCATGGCTGGATGGGCCATGACCCTGACATAAATCTGCCCCATGTGCCTGGCCATGAACTGGCTGGAGTGGTCCAGGAAGTAGGAAGACATGTTAAAAACTGGAAACAGGGTGACAGGGTAACACTTCCTTTTGTATGCGGATGTGGAGCTTGTGATCAATGTGCTACCGGAAATCATCAGGTCTGTAACCACCAGTTCCAGCCTGGTTTTACTCATTGGGGCTCGTTTGCTCAGTTCGTTGCAATTAAATACGCTGATATTAACCTGGTTCGGTTGCCTGAAGAAATAGATTTCACCACCGCTGCCAGCCTGGGATGTCGGTTTACCACATCCTTTCGAGCTGTTGTGGCACAGGGAAAAACCCGGGCCGGTCAATGGGTCGCGGTTCACGGTTGTGGTGGTGTGGGACTATCGGCAATAATGATTGCTGCTGCTTTAGGAGCAAATGTGATCGCAATTGATATTGATGACAACAAGCTCCAGATGGCCTCCTCGATGGGCGCATTGGCAACCGTAAATGTCAACACTGTTCCAAACGTGGTTGAAGCGGTAAAAGACCTGACAGGTGGAGGCGTTCATGTATCTGTCGACGCCCTGGGTCATCCGGATACCTGTTTCAACTCTATAGCAAACCTAAGAAAACGTGGGAAACATATTCAGGTGGGTTTAATGTTAGGTGATCATTGTCATCCGTCAGTGCCAATGGACCAGGTCGTTGCCAATGAATTGGAGATTCTCGGGAGTCACGGCATTCAGGCCCACAAGTTTGACGATATATTGCGAATGATCAGCTCTGGGAAATTACAGCCGAAAAAGTTGATCGGAAAAATCATTACGCTGGAAGATTCGCTTCAAGCGTTAGTTGAAATGGATAATTTTGACCACATGGGCGTTACCGTAATCAACCAGTTTTAATCAATGATTACCGGTAGGAAGAGCATGTTCTTTCTCTGCTATTAAGGATACGGACGGGGTCCATCGGATAGTTGGCGCAATCAGCCCGCTTTTATACTTCATGACATCGCACCGATTAATTATGAGAAACGGCATTTCATGGGAAGGCACGTACAAAATTATTGCCCGTTCACTGGATGAACAGGCAAGAAACTGATCTGGCAGCATACTGAGGTGCAAGGCAAGCAGGTTTACAGCTGCCTGATCAAGACAGACTACTTCTTCTTAGCCTTTTTCTTATCTTTCTTCTTGTCTTTTTTCTTCTTATCCTTTTTTACGTTCTTTGCTTTGCATTCTTTTTTCTTAGAAGACTTCTTGTCCTTTTTTTTGTCTTTTTTTGCCATTGTGCCTCCTCTCTGCGTTTGTACATTTTATTGATTACTGGAACATTGTTAATGTCCCAGGCCTAATGAAACCGAATACGTATTACAAGGAAAAAATAAAGCACGTTGCTAAAAACTGGGACTCTGGTAGAAGCGCCATTGTCGTAAGTGTTTATGACTGAACTATTCCCACAGCTCCCATCGTTGATTCGTCAGTACCAGTGCCAGATTGAGTTCACATACCAACTCTTGTTAGCTGGTATTGTTTTCAAAGCATAAAGTAACACAGCTCATGATGCTCTATTGTTACATTACAGAAAAACTTTGTACCGGACAATCGTGGGTGTAATAAAAATAACTGATATGTTTCTATAATATTTGATAAGCATTTACTGAAAAATAGCTACGAAACATCTTTTACCAAGTGGCAAAAAATTCTGCACCTGACGAAACGATCAATAGATTTACATAAAAGTTGCAAGGAGATGGAACCATAGAATAACCACAAATAAATAGCCAGCAGTGTTTTATTTGAGAAGAAATCAGTAGAGTTTTTCCAAATTTCCCGTTAATCAACCATTTTGTGAGTGGTTGTTTCAAACAGTATCGTACTTCACTTAATGGGAGGACTTCCCGTGCTCATCAGTACTATCGATCATCTGGTTATCACTGTTCATGACATTGAAAAATCGTGTACATTCTATGAAACGGTAATGGGGCTCGAAATCATATCCTTTGGAGAAGAGAGAAAGGCTATAAAAGTAGGTGATCAGAAGATTAATCTGCACCAGACCGGCAATGAATTATCTCCCTGCGCGAAACACCCGACACCAGGATCTGCAGACCTCTGTTTTATTACACCCAAACCAATTTCAGACTATCTGAGTCATCTAAAAGACAGGGGTATCGATATTGAGCTTGGTCCGGTTAAAAGATATGGGGTCTTCGGAGAAATGGACTCTGTGTATTTCCGAGATCCTGATGGCAACTTGCTTGAGGTGAGTCATTATCTTTAATTTCAGCGTTTCCTTGCCATTAATGAAGGTGCTCAAAATACATTTTCTCTGTCTGAGACCTGTTCATAAAATCTGCCAGGAAAGCATTATGTATAATCTCAGGATGGAGACCGTTTATCGCAGGTTATATTTCAGCAGTACAGCCAATCATTATCAATCCCCTTAAATTAACTGCTGTTTTGGCTACAATGTGGTCTTGATTTTGAATCTGAATTGTGGATGATATAGAAACCATCAACCATTTAGCAAAGGAGAAGATACCATGGCCAATTTTCTATTTGTATTGAGTTCAGACGTCAACGAAAAAGCAACCCGGTGCTTTCAATTTGCAAAGATCGCGCATACCAAGGGACACACCGTAAACATTTTCTTGATCGATAGTGGTGTGGAATGGGCGGTTAACGGCAAAGACGGTTCTCAAAAGACCATTACAGGTGATTGTCCCAACGACTATTTGCCATATCTCATTGAATCGGAAATCGAAGTCGGTGTCTGTACTCCATGTGCCAATAATCGTAATCTTGATGAAGCCTCATTTAACACCAATATGCGATTGGACGGAGGACCTCACCTGATTGATATGGCCGCCGAATCAAAAGTCTTTAATTTTTAGGGCTGACCGGTACTATTCAAGTGTTTCATGATTTTTTCTATGTAACAGCGCTATAACGTCTGTATCTTTCTGAAACGACTGATAATGTACATTGCACGTTGGACATTGCAGCTCTCCGTTGTTATAGATAAACCTTGTATCTGAGTAAAGACCAAATAGCTGGTATATTGATTATGAAACTCACGGAACTATATACCTTCAGGCATTCAAAACGCTACCAGCTCGAGCTGCCATACAAACAGGACTCACCATGAGATGGAATATTTACAATATCGGTTTTCTTCACCAGCCCGAGGATTTTCTTGGATCATTCGATAATGATAAAATGCAGATGAGACATGAAGAGCAGGTGCGACAAAAACTTGAAAGATTAAAAACCAGCCTTGCCGAGGAAGAGAACCCTCTCAAGGCCATGCAAATACTGAATAAACGGGACCATATTCAATTCCTGCAGAACAATGAAGAGGCCTTTAAAGCAGCTGGCGATTTTGAAACAGCCGTTCTTAAACTCTATCGGAAAAAAAACGGCCCATATTCATCACCGAACGACATCCCAACCTGGTCCAGCTTTTTAAAAAAGTGCGAAAAAGAGCGGTTATTAGAGCAGGGAGTACCGATCACCTTTTCTTCAGCGACCGTCTACCGTGGAGCGGTAATAGGCTCAGGAAGAAGCCTCAGCTGGTCACCTGATCGCAAACGGGCCCACTGGTATGCTGACAGGTGGAAAGACCCGAGTCTTGGAGGCGGTAAAATTTTCGAAGTTGACATCACACCAGCTGATCTCCTGGTTTACCTGACCGATAAGCACGAAGAAGAAATTATTCTTACTCCTGATTTTATTGATACTGCAGATATAAGAGCTTTTATAGCAGATGTTTAACCGGAATGTAACAAGCCATTCCCGCTGTTCTTTTTTATGACCGCTTGTCTTACAATAAAAGAGCGTAATTATGTAATCGGCTCAGCGCTTCTTGCGCTGTTTCTTGGAGCCCTGGATGCTCTTATCATGTCAGCCGCAATGCCCTCAATTGTCGCTGAACTTGGCGGGCTTCATCTCTATGCCTGGGTCTATTCGGTCTATTTTCTCTCCCGCGCCGTGGCCCTGCCTATTTTCGGCAAGCTGGCAGATATCTATCATTCAAAATATCTGTTTCTTTTCTCGATTTCACTTTTCCTTATCTCATCTATTGCCGCCGGTCTCGCGCAATCAATGTCATTTCTTATCTTCTGCAGAATATTCCAGGGAATTGGAGCGGGCGGCAATTTTGCCCTTGTCTACATTGTCCTCTCAGAAGTCGCACCGCTTAATCAGCGGGCCAAGACCTTGTCGCTGGCCAGTTCAATCTGGGGAATATCAAGCGTCGTCGGGCCGACTCTTGGGGGATTTATTGTCACCTATTTCTCCTGGCGATGGATCTTTTTTATCAATATTCCGATGGGACTGGCAAGCCTCATCGGAATTGGGTTTTTCCTGAAAGAAGTGCGGTCCAAGAAGACAGACGTATCTATTGATATCAAGGGACTCTGCCTCTTTTCCACTTTTGTTCTTGGGTTGCTGATGATTTTCATTACCGGCGGCAGAGATCTGCCCTGGACCTCAGGCAAAATGGCAGTGCTTGTCCTGTTCACCCTATTAATTGGCGTCTGGTTCTATTTTGAAGAAAAGAATAACAGAGAGCCTTTTATTGACATTAATTTTTTCAGGAACAGAGGGTTCGCGCTCGGCAATGGAGCCACATTCTTTTCCAGTTTTACCATATTTGCCTTTTTTGCCTATGCTCCTGTTTATATTCAGGGTGGACTTGGCCTCAGCCCTATGCAGGTTGGCCTGGCAATGGTGTCCCTGAGTCTTGGCTGGTCCTTTGGCTCACTTTTCCTTGGACGGTTCACCGCCGGGGGCGGTGGAAAAAGAGGAGCGGTCACAGGAGGATTAATCCTGCTCTCCGGATCTCTTCTAACGCTGCGTTTCCAGCTTGACACAACGATGACAGAGTGCTTCCTTGTTTTCCTTGTCATCGGCGTGGGTATGGGATTTGTATCACTGTCAACCCTCATTATAGTTCAAAACAGCGTAGCAAAAGAGGACCTTGGTGTCGTTACATCACTTCACCAGTTTGGCCGCTCGCTTGGCGGAACAGTCGGGGTTGGAATCAGCGGCGGACTGGTAACCAATGGTCTGCTCATTAACCTCGAGAAAGCAATCGACCTCTTTCCACCGCAACTGGTAACTCAGCTCGAAGAAGGCATAGAAATAATATTACAACCCAAATTCAGCACCCTCCTTCCTCCCGACGCCCTTTTACCGCTGAGGCAGGCGGTTTTGAATGGAGTATTTTCTATATTCTGGATTACGGTCATATCATCGTTTCTCTGCCTGTGCTGTTGCCTTCTCCTCTCACCAGACGCTCAAAACAAGCCGATAAAGGAAACTAATTGACCCGATAGTAATTATAGTCCCAGTGACAGTTGTCAATATGTTGTGAAATTCTTGCCCATACTCATTTAAGGCATACAAACTCATCTATAAATCCTGGGAAAAAAGAAAATGCAGAGACCTCATATATTAGTGACAAATGATGATGGTATTGATTCTCCTGGTCTCAAAGCCGCTGTCGAAGCAGTTATGAGTTTGGGCCCCGTTACGGTTGTTGCCCCACGCTACCAGCAAACAGCTGCCGGACGCGGATTGACCGGTGATGAGCAGGCGTGTTTAATTCCCGCCGATTTCGAGGTCAACGGATCAAATATCCGTGCCTATCATGGTGACGGTTCCCCTGCCTTCGTTGTCAGGCACAGTCTCCGGACGCTATTCAGAGATTCAAAACCTGACCTTCTTGTCTCAGGCATTAACTATGGTGAAAACCTTGGTTTCAATATCACCTGCTCCGGGACGGTAGGTGCTGCCCTGGAAGCATCAAGCTTTGGGGTACCATCCATTGCCATATCCCTGCAAACGGCTATAAAATATCATCGTTCATATAGTATGCAGGACTGGTCAACAGCCGCATATTTTTTAAATAAATTTTCGAAATTAGTACTTGAAAAGCCATCACCACCTGACGTGGATCTTTTAAAAATCGATGTACCGTTAGATGCGAGACCCTCAACGCGTTGGAAGACAACGAAACTTGCCAGAGCACATTATTTTTTCAGAGATATACAGGAACCAGGTCCCACCACTCATTTTGGTGATGGTAAGACGGTTATCAAGGTTGACCGCACAACACTCCATCCTGATACTGATATTTATGCAATAACCGTGGATAAAGTGGTTTCTGTAACACCGCTGAGCCTTGATTTATCCTCTCGTGTCAACCTCTCCCATCTGCAGGAGATCTATGATTCTTAAAAGACATGAAAAGATGATCCAACTCTGTTTAGATTGATACATGTTTATTCTATCATTAATAACCTGCTCCATTAGACCAGGTCAGAGAATGATGGGGACGAATCTCCGGCCTCTTGCGGTTTGATATCGAGGGATTTTATAAATGCCAGTTCAACATGTGTCCACCCCATTGGGGCAGGATCATTTATAAACTCAGGTGAAAATAGTATGAGACGTTCGGAAATCAATGCATATATGAAAGAAGCCAGGGAGTTGCTTGATACTATTTCGATTAAATTGCCTCCTTTTGGTTACTGGACTCCAGAAAACTGGGCAATAAAAGGCAGTGAAGCTGACGAAATCAGAGACAACGCTCTCGGCTGGGATATAACAGACTATGGGGAGGGCAGATACAATGAAACAGGGTTGTTACTCTTCACGCTCCGCAACGGTAACTATCACCAGCAGCAGACCTATCCCAAAGGGTATGCAGAAAAAGTAATGATTATTAAAGAAAACCAGGTCTGTCCAATGCATTACCACTGGAAGAAACGCGAGGATATTATCAATAGAGGCGGGGGAAATCTCGTCATAGAACTGTACCATGCAGATAAAGAAGACAAACTGTCACAAAGTGATTTTACTGTTTCCCTCGATGGGGTCAGGACAGATTGCCGGGCAGGAGAGAAAATCATACTCACTCCTGGACAATCCATTTGCCTCGAACCTTTAGTATATCATAAGTTTTATGGAGAACAGGGAAAAGGAATTGTGGTGGTGGGTGAAGTTTCTGATGTAAATGATGACGAGAATGACAACCGTTTCCTGAATCCTCTTAAACGGTTCCCCGAGGTGGTTGAGGATGAGGCTCCCCTCCATTTCCTGTGCACGGAATATCCTCGTCCGATGGTTCGATGATGAAGAAATTTACAATAGCAGGTATCGGTGAACTTTTATGGGATGTATTGCCGGCGACAGAGGAACTCGGCGGTGCACCGGTAAATTTTGCTTACCATGTCAACGGACTTGGCGCCACCGGCATCCCCATATCAACAATTGGTGCTGATGATCGTGGAAAAAAAGCGCTCAAAAAACTGAAAGTCAAAGGAGTGAATACCTCAGCTATTTCTGTCAGCAGACAATATCCTACCGGATTTGTAGATGTCATAGTCGACAACAAGGGTATCGCGACCTATCGCTTTCCGGACAATGTGGCCTGGGATTACCTGAACATAAACAGCGTCGCCAGTGAACTCCAGAACGATCTGGATGCGGTCTGTTTCGGTTCTCTTGCCCAGCGCTCTGGTCACTCTCATGAGGTTATACAGAGTTTTCTCAATGGACTGAAGGCAGAGACTCTGAAAATTTATGACGTAAATCTACGGCAGAATTTCTACTCGTTAAAGGTCGTTGATGAATCATTGTCGCAAGCAGATATCGTCAAACTCAACGATGAGGAGTTATCCGTTCTGGCAGAACTATTACATATCAGCTCAGGAGAAAAAGTTGCCCTGGAGACTTTGCTGAAATCGTACTCTCTGGAGATGGTAATTCTTACCAGGGGGAGCAAGGGCAGCCTGATCATGACTCCCGAAGAAATTTCAGAGCAACAGGGAACAAAGATCGAAGTTGTTGATACAATAGGTGCTGGAGATTCCTTTACGGCTGCAGTGACTATCGGGTATCTCCAGCAGCGGGCGCTGGCTGAAATTCATGGTAAGGCCAATGAACTTGCGGCCTTTGTATGCTCCAGGCGCGGTGCAATGGTCAATATACCTGAAAAACTGGCAATGATCCGGGGATAACCAGAGGATCAGGTAATGCTAACTATAGGCCAAGCTCTTCGTTTATCAGAACAACGGTAATTCTCCCTTTCGGAAATGACTTTTCTGTGACGCTCCAGCTGTTACAGATCCTTCCGGGGCTATCGCAATCGGCACATTCTGAGGTTATTACGCAGGGTGTTTTACAATCGAGTCGCATTGCATTTGCAGGAGCGGCGTAATCTTTAATTCTCCACATTGCGGTCTCCAAATCAGGAACAATTTTATTCCTGCCGACAAACACGACCACCTTTTTGGGACCGAAGGTTATGGCTCCAACGCGGTTACCGATCATGTCCAGATTCACCAGTGCACCATCCTCTGTCACTGCGTTAGTCCCGGTCAAATAGAGATCAACAAGCAGGCCCTGGCGTCTAAGTTCCATCTTTTCTTCAATAGAGATACCCGGCATGTTCGGTGATATGATCTCAAGACCTTTTATTTCAGCGAGCGCTTCAAGCAGACCGGTTGAACCCAGCGTCATTGAGCCACCAAAAGAGAGAGACTTCGGCTTTATCTCAGGCAACAGCGTTTCCATGAAATAAGTCGCTGCTTCTTTTACAGACTGAACGATAACCGTCTCAAAATTGTTTTTCCCCAATCGTTCATGTATGGTTTTCAAACGAAGCTGCCAGTAATTTTCCACAAAATTTTCCATTTCACCGTCCCTCAACAATTTTAAATAGATTGGGGTCTTAAAATACGACATTTTCCGAGAAAATGTCGTATATCAGTACCTGACCCCAATTTGTTGCATTTCGTTTTCTTACCTGGTCCACACTTCCGGGGTATATGATCCCGGGCTGCAATATTCTATTCGATACGGTTCAACAATAATGAGTTGGTAGTTGGGGTCGTCGGGACCTTTAAAAATAGGCTCAAGCATATCATTCCAGAAAGCATGATGCTCATCTTTATCGTTGCTGATTCGTGCACTCCCCTGGATCTGCAGGTAGGGCTTCATCTCCTGGAGGCTGGTTACGCCACAGGTCAAGTGGACGTTTGGATCGTTCTCAATCTGCTTCACTTTTCGTGATTCGGCAAAGGTTGCGCACCTCATCGAGAAATCTCCTCCACCTACGGTTACAATGTAGCGTACCCAGGGATTCCCCTGTTCTGTTATCGTTGCCAGTGATGCGAGCTGCGGTTTATGAATAATATCCAAGATACGTTGCTGTAAATCTGACATTTCCTAAATCTCCTTTATAGTCTGTCTGTTGCTGTCTATCCCGTTACTAATAAACAGAATCCATATACGGCATAGAGAATAAGCATTTTTTAGCTCACCGGCAGAAAAAAATACGGCAATCAAATCTGCTAGATGTAATGGAAAAGTTCATCCGATTGGTAATTAATGCGCTTGCGATGTTCCGGGTCATTACTTATACTGGGGCCCACTGAATAAAAATTATTTCAACAGGTTATATTTACCATTAAACGGAGCACAACCCATGAATCTTGCATCAATCAGTTATGTCATTGGTGCGTTATTTATCGTGACAGGCGGATCAATGATCCTGCCCATCATCTGCTCCATGATATACGGTGAAGGTGACCTCTTTGCGCTTTCCCTCTCAGCTGTTGTTATAACAGTACTGGGCTTACCATTGCGCTGGTTTTTTCGAAAAAACAGTGAACTCTCCATCAAGGATGGAATTTTCATTGCCGTGTTCAGCTGGATAGTAATATCCGCCCTGTCGACCCTGCCATACCTCATTCATGGATCGATACCGTCTTTCACAGATGCCTTTTTCGAAATGATGTCCGGCTACACCACCACCGGCGCAACCATTCTTACAAATATTGAGAGCCTTCCCCATGGTCTGCTTTTCTGGCGCAGTCAGACCCACCTGCTGGGTGGAATGGGTTTTCTTACCCTGACCATCATTTTCCTTCCTCATGGCATGGGCGGAGTAAGAATATTCAGGGCAGAGTCAAGCCCCGGGCAGGTGATCACCAGAGACAAATTCATGGCCAGGAACAAGGATGCGATGATCTGGCTCTGGGTTATCTACATGGGATTGAACATTATCCAGACGCTTCTTCTCACCGGTGGAGGAATGGACTTGTTTGATGCCCTCTGCACCGCCTTTGGTACTGTCTCCACATCGGGTTTCTCACCTAAGAACCTGAGCATCGGTTATTACAACAACAGTTATTTCGACTGGGTTACCATCCTCTTCATGTTTTTCGGTGGAATGACCTTTGTTCTGTTTTTTCGAGCGCTGAAAGGTGATTTCAAAGAATTGCTGGTCAACACGGAACTGCGCTGGTATATCGCCCTGCTGATCTTGTTCTGCGGAGCCACAACCCTATCCCTGTGGGTGAACGGTACCTACCCTGATTTCCTGAGCGCCATGCGATTTGGCACGTTTCAGATCGTATCACTGCTTACCACAACAGGCTATACAACTGCTAATTATGAACTCTGGCCGCAATCTGCGCAGATGTTTCTCTATGCAGTTTGTTTTATTGGTGCATGCGCTGGTTCAACCACAAGCGGGATCAAGATTGTCCACTATACGATAATCTGCAAATTTATGTACGCAGCCATAAAGAAGATTTTTATCCAGCCCATGACTGTCGTTACCATTCGGCTCAACAGGAAACCGGTTGATCGAGCGGTCATCGATCTTGCGCTCTGCTATTTCATCGTCAATATTTTTCTGGTGCTGCTGGGAGGCTGTGTAATGGTTGTCTCTGACAATATGAGCTACACGACGGCCATGAGTTCAGTCATAGCCTCGCTGATGAATATCGGCCCGGGATTTGACGCAGTGGGCCCCTCACACAATTATGCCTTTATCTCCGTCTTTGGAAAATGGTTTTTGGCCTGGAACATGCTGGTCGGCAGGCTTGAAATGTTCTCAGCCCTGGTAATCTTTCTTCCGGCATTTTGGAAAAAATGACCATCAGGTTTTTTGGGGTCAGACGCTAAACAGCTTTCTGACCTCATTGAGCTGCAGGGAATGGCAGACAACGATTACCCGGTCATTTTCCTTGATGTGCGTGTCTCCGACAGCCACCTTCCAGCCTTCATCGCCCAAAACCGCCCCGACGAGGATTTTCCCGCGATAAGCAGGATCAAGTTTGGACAGTGGCTTTCTGGTAATCGGAGAGCCGGGTGCTGCAGCGAGTTCAACCACCTCCGCATCAAACCCATGCATGTGGGCAACGGAGATCAAGTCATTTCTTCTGATATGTTTTAATATGGCATTGGCTGCCATTATTTTTCGATTCAAGGCAATATCGAGTCCGATGGTTGCCGCAAGCACCAGATAATCTTCTTTGTCCACCAGGGCAATTGTTCGCTCACTGCCGCCATTCTGCCCATTATTTTTCTGCATGATCATGTTCTTGGCCAGGAGCGAACTCATTATATTGGTTTCATTCTCACCCGTAGCGGCAACAAAGGTATCGACATCTTTCACCCCTGCCAGCGTCAGGACATCGGAAATTGATCCATCTCCATGCAGTACTTCCACATGAGGTAACTCGTTCGATAACTCTTCCGCCCGCTCACCATCCATCTCAATCAGCTTTACCTCTACCGACTTCTGGAGCAAGTCAGCGACCCGCTGACCAACGAGCCCGCCGCCAAGCACCATTACCCGCTGCCGGTTACCCTGCGAAATACCGGCAATCTCCATCAGGGCATGAAGGTGAGCACTGCCGACCATGACAAAAATTTGATCATGGGGCAGAAGCTCCATATTTCCGCTGGGAATTATTGTTGAAATCCCCCGGGCAACGGCAACAACCCGAAAGGTGAATTCGTTGAACTCGATGGAGATATCTCGAAGTTTCTTGTTTGCAAGCGGTGAATCATCGTTGATCCGAGCGGCAAACAATTGCACCTGATCCTGGGCAATATCAATAATTTCGTTGGCATCCCGCAACTTGATCATTCTGACGATTTCCTGGGCGACAAGCTCTTCAGGGTGAATGAGCAAGTCAACTTTTAAATCTTCAGAGCTGAGCACGGAATCCTTCAGCCCGAACTGTAGTGAACGAACGCGGGCAATCTTATTTGGAATACCAAATTTTTCGGCAATCTGCGCTGCCATCATATTGATAGCATCGTTATCAGTAACCGCAATAACAGTCGACATTGTCTCTGCAGCAGCTTCCTTCCAGCACTCAATGTCCATGGCGCCGCCTTTGATCACCCTGATATCAAGGTTATCATCGGCATACCTTACACCTGCAAGTTCCTGCTCTATGGCTGTAACAGCATACTCCTCGTATTGCAGTCGCTTTGCCAGGTAGTACCCGACCCCGCCAAGGCCGAGGATCAGCACCCGCTCTCTCTTATTTTTGCTGCCAAACATTACGCTTCCTCAATGTCTCCTGTTTCAAGGACACAGATTCATAAAACTATTAATCGTCAGGAGTAAATTGAGGTTTGCCGCACATTGAGCAGATGAGATCCTGTTCATCACGATCAAATATGTGTTCCCATCCCTCTTTTTTTATCATTTCGGCTTCTTCCCGGGCACAATACTCACAGACCCATCGATCACCATCTTTGCTCTCAAATAAATGCATTAGCTCGCTATCCTTTCCTTTGTGACACTATCTTTTTCTACAGAGAAATTAATGCCGTTATCAGTTTTCAATAGTCTGCAATATGTTTTTCACCATATTGCCGTCGGCACTGCTGCCAAAATGGGCCATTATCGGCCTCATGGCCTGCATCCTATTATTAAATTTTGAAAAATCAATATTTTCCTTAATCCATTCTGTTATTTCATCTTCACTCGCCTGCTTTGGGAGATATCCCTCCAGCACATCAATAAAATCAGATGGTTCCTTCCCAGATGCTGCAAGCAGTTCTCGTTCTGACTTAACTAACTTTTTGATAATACCAATCACCTGATCATCACTTAACTCTTTTTCAGGCTGGCGCTGGAACTCGCCAATCAATATTCTGACAGCGCCGGTTCGGGCGGTATCGCGATTCTTGATAGACTTTTGCAGTTCTGCTGATATGGATTGCTGTAATCCCATGTTAATACCCTCACTTCAATTTTTATAACGTCAAAAAACTCCTGTAAAACCTTGGTCACACGTGCTGGCAGTCCTATCTTTCAAAGGAATAAAGCAGATTTAATCCATTAGACTCCATGGAATTTTTACTTTCTACAGAGAACCCCCTACCGAAATCATATCGTATGTTAAAATAACCCGAATTCTTGTATAAATTAAAATCATAGCTGAGATACAGGTCTTCAAGCAGCCGTTTACCAACCACCAATGATGTGTCATCGCTGCCGATTCCTTCAATTTTCAGGTCATCAACCGCAAATGCTCCGCCGATATCTCCGAGTATTTTATTTCCCTGGTTCTTGGTGATGGCGCTCAACGCCGCCCCAATAGCTCCGCTCTCACCGTCACCTGAAGAAGACATTGAGGTACCGACAACGATATAGGATATGATATCAGAGTCATCCATACTCGGGATAGAAAACAGTTCCATCTCAAAATCATCGACATTGCCGATGATGTTTACCCCAACGATTATGTCTTCCTTACCAAAATCATCGACCTTAAGGGTTCTCCTGGCGCTCACATCAAGACCCGGGTTATCGACTGGTCCACCGCTAAACAGGATTCTGCCCCGGGTAATTTCAAGCTCACGATCATAGAGAGAGAACAGGCCATTTTCCAGAAAGAGTTCGCCGTGCCCTGCCAGGAAGGTATTTCTGGTATTGGCTAGATCAAGAGATCCTTTCAGGTTACCGGAAAGCCCATATCCGTTAACCTTTACATTCTCTCCAAGTTCAATTTTTACGGCGAGGGTAAACGGCCAGGACCCTTTAGTATCAGCTTCTCCCATGATGATCACATCATCAGATTCCGATACTGATCCAGCCATTTCTTCCGGTTGAATAAGTGCTTTTGGTACAACAAGTGTGCCCTCTAAACGTCCGCCATCGGGACCAAGGGTCAGTGAAAGGTCAGAATCAGCAATAATCTCCACTTCTTTCTGTTGAACCAGTTGTACATTCTCTCCAACTATTTTCAGGGTCCCGAGCCAACTATCATTGTTGAAGCGAAACTCACCATCAGCTGACGCTGTCCCCTCTCCGGATACGGCCTCAATCTTAACCAGGATTGAATCTTCACCCCCGTTCACCGATGCATTAATATTTTTCGGGGTAATGTTGAGCTGGGGAATATGGATTTCACCATCAACAAGATCGATATTCCCCAACACTCGCGGATCACCAATTGAACCGCTCAGTTCCAGATCAGCAGATAAACGTCCGGTCGGTTCCAGGTAGCCTCCGCTCAGGAATTTTATCGGATTCATATCATTTAAAACCGCTTGCAGGTTCCCCGCCAGTGGAAGATCGGTAAATGGTGCAGAAAAGTCATCAACGCCGTTGATCCCTATCGTACCCTTGATAAAACTGTCATCAACGAACCGCGAGTATAATCCGGTCTCCAGTAATTTATTGTCAAGTTTGATAGAAACAGTGGTGTCCAGCCATTTTAGTTCCTGGTAATAGTCATTCTTCTCTACTCCCAGCACCAGCTCATCCAGGGCAAATTCTGCAGCAAAGGATGAGAGACGCGCCCTGTCTCCCGAACCACTGACAGCACCAAGTACCACACCTTTTACCGCGGGGTCTGCTATGGACCAGTCATTCAAGACAGCCAGGTCAACCTTTAATTGACTGGTATTAAATGACCATATTGCTGGTGCTTTCCAGGAGCCTTCAGTGCAGAGATCGACACGCTCTGAAGAGATACAGAAGTCTCTCAGATTGGCCGACTCACCCGATACCCGCAGAATGCCCTTTCCGTTATTCTGCCAGACCCCGAATCGGGGATGTTCAATGCGCAATTTCTTAATTTCTGCTTCCCATATTTTCAGGTCGCTCAACATCCCATCAGTTGACAACTGAAGCGCCCCCTGATCTGAATCGAGACGAACTTCCAGGTGATGATTCTCCATGGAGCCCGTCAGTTCAGCCGTTGCCTGGGTAATATGGTATTCTGCTATTTTTATTGCTCTGCCCTCAATGCTGGTTTGAATCTCACCATCCTGTCCAGTTGAAACGGCAATTTCTGAAACAATACTGCCCACTGAATAGTCTTCGTATGAGAGGGTATCAGCGTTTATCATCGCGGACAGCGCGGGAAACTCTTTTGAACCTGATAACGCGCCATTGGCACTGATCATACCGCCCAGTGATGGAATAATTCTGTTTAGTTCGGGTCCCTGGAGTGAAAATGCCAGATCAAGTGTTTGGTCTATTCTGCCGTCAATTTTCAGATGATTTTTACCATTGTGAAGGAACAGATTTTTTATTTTTACATTGCCGTCCAGATAGTCAATTATTCCTCCACCTGACAACTCGTAACCTGCCAGTAGACCTGAGACATTTTTCAACTCAATGCCGCCATTTATAACACCTTCTGAAGCAGTCCCATGACTGATAAGTTCAGCATTTACAGAACCTGTGACAGTCGTCTCGATAACTGACGGGTCAAATGAGTGAAGCAGAACACGTGTATCCCAGCTGATTGCATCCCGCCAGCCCACCTTGCCAACAATGCCGACATGTCCCTCTGCAAGTGAAAAATCTGATGATAAAATTTCCAATCCGGACTCATTCCCATCAAGTATCAACTCACCGACAACAGGCTGGTTCAATGGGTCAAAAGATCCTGTAAATCCGGATACCTTGAGATTATATTGAAGATCCTTGCCATAGGTGCCGTCAGTGATAGCCGACATTGATACCAGTCCCGCCAGCTTGGGGTCCATTGCTGACAATTCTAAATCGTTTATTTCTGTCAGAAGACGCCACCTCAGGTCATTCTGCCAGTCGATCATCGCCGTCGCTGTTGTTATACTGGTACCAATAGTTATCGTTGCCGGTTCAATTGACATATTCAACTGGTTGCCGGAGAAACTGAGGTCAAGAGCAGGCGAGGTGTTTTCATCTACTTCGATTTCAGCGCTGATTCGACCGCGATATTCGTCAATGGTCCCGACCGATTCGAAGGTCGCATCAATCCCAAGCAGTGGCCACTCTGATGAAATAGTCCGCGGGTTGAACGCCTCTACGTTTCCATGTACCTGCCAGGAAAGGTCATTCTGCCAATCAACCTGTGCGTTCACTGTCGTCTCACCCTCACCAATTGTTACCGTTGCCGGTTCGATTGCCAGGTTCGATCGATTGCCGGAGAATCTCAGATCAACAGAGGCCGGTTGGTATTTTTCCGCCTCAATTACAGCGCTGATTTCCCCTCGATATTCCTCAATGGTCCCGACCGATTCGAAGGTCGCATCAATCCCAAGCAGTGGCCACTCTGATGAAATAGTCCGCGGGTTGAACGCCTCTACGTTTCCATGTACCTGCCAGGAAAGGTCATTCTGCCAATCAACCTGTGCGTTCACTGTCGTCTCACCCTCACCAATTGTTACCGTTGCCGGTTCAATTGCCAGGTTCGATCGGTTGCCGGAGAAGCTCAGATCAACAGAGGCCGGTTGGTATTTTTCTGCCTCAATTACAGCACTGATTTCCCCTCGATATTCTTCGATGGTCCCGGATGCATGAACTGTTGCATCAACCCCAAGCTGTGGCCACTCTGTTGAGATGTTCTGCGGATTCAACGATTCTGCATCTCCAGTTACCTGCCATGAAGGGTTATCAAAGATATCGCTGATCTTTCCATTCAATTTAATTGTCACCGGATCGAACACTGATATAATAAATCCAGGGCTGACGACCGATCCCGAGAGGCTCATGGTGCCGCTGACTGGAGAATATTTCGCTGGCTCCACCATCCATTCTCCCTGGAGTTCAAGCGGCCAGTCCTTAGAAAATCTTAGTTTTCCGTTCAGTGTCGTCTCGAACTCCGGACTCTTGACAGATACCCCTTCGACAATGAGTTGATCTGCACTGGCCTGCATCCGAAGTGATAACTGGTTCAGGACAAACAATGGTGCAGGTCTGTCCATATCCCTGACGATTCCGTCGTCAACAGTGAGCTGGTCAACTACGATGGTGAGCGGTATTGCAATGAGCGGCAAGGTAAACGCTGATGATTTCTTTTCCTTAACCTTATTTCCCTGTTCCCGGACTATGATTTCAACTTCTTTAATCGAGATGGCAGTGGCATGAACCTCGCCCTTGAATAATGTCGACAGCTGCCAGTCCACATCTATTTCCTTAACCGATATGTCAACACTCCCAGATCGAACTCTCAATCCGGAGACCCACCAGCCTCTGGCAATACTGCCGCCTGAATCCTTTACGGTAAAGGCTCCGTCCGTCAACGGAGAAAGGACGCTCAGAACAAGGCTGAGCCCCGTGGCGCTGAAAAGTAAGAAGCCCAGTGTGATAGCGATAAAAACAGTCACCGCTGACAGAGATACAAGCCACTTTTTCATTAAAGATCAGCTCCCACCGTTAAATAAAAAAACTGAGAGGAACCTTCATCAGAAAGCGGATAGGCGAGTTCGACCCTCACCTGTCCAAATGGCAGTGCAACTCCTACTCCCAGGCCGATGCCATGTGCCAGATCAACCTTGAGATCGTCCATGGCGTTACCGACATCATAAAAAACAGAAGCCCTCCACAGATCAGTAATTGCCCTTTCTGCTTCAAGACTTCCAGTTAACAGGAAGGTACCGCCAATTACCGTACCCGACTCGTCTTCTGGCCCCAGCGTCTTGTAGCGATATCCCCGCACACTGTTTGCGCCGCCGGCATAAAACCGCAGAGATGGTGGTATATCCTCAATCGAATCAACCAGAATACCGCCAAGACTGCCGCGACCAATAATTCGCCACTTATCAAATGGACTGAAAATGAATTTACCATCGGCTCGGGTTTTTATAAATGTAGCATCAGAAATGATATCATCACTGCTGCCGGTGATAAAAACGGACGCTCTCAAGCCGTTTGTGGTCTTGACAATATCGTCTGCCAGTGCATAGGAACCCTGGAAAAATGGCATAAGAAGTAGGCTGTGTCCTTTGGTTACCCCGACCTTGTAATCTTCGTCCCTGACTTCCAGCGAGTAGGCATAGTGAATTTTAGGGGTCGCATGTTCATAAGCAGTGGAGAATGAATAAAGTCTGGTTGTAGTATCATCCCACATCTCCTGGTCCAACAGTCCGGTGAAAACAACACTGTTATATCGCGGGTCGGCTGTCGGTACCCTGTAACTGACACGAAAATGTTTCTCGAGTTCTCCATACATAACTGACATATTGGCACGGTGACCATACTGATTGAGCAGCTTGTTCTCCCATTCAAAAAGAGCATGCGCTCCGGTATCTGTGGCATACCCGACACCAACGCTATAGCGGTTATAATTCTCGAGCGGTTCGACTCGAATCAAAACCGGAACACTGAGCCCCTCTTTATTAGTTGTCTCACTCTCGACCACCACGGACCCGAAGAAATCAGTTCTATAGAGATCACGCTGCAGATCATACAATTTCTGACGAATGAAATAGTCGCCTTTCTGGTATGGCAGATAACGCAGCAGCAGCTCCTCTGTAATAATTTTCTGTTCACTGGTTGTTGTACCAAACAGGTAGCGTTGTCCGCTCTCGATCTGCAAGTCTATATCGGCCTCATTTTGCTCACGATATATCCGGATCTCGTGGGTGGTGAACTCCGCATCGAGAAAACCCAGCGAACGAGCACGCCTCAACAGCACCTTTTTGCCCTTTTCATAATTTGGCTGTTCAAGGATGTCTCCTTCTTTTAAGGCAAACAGCGAACGGGCATCCGCAAGCTCTTCAGTCTTTCCGGCTTCTCCGTGTATAGTGAGAGCGAACGATCGAACTCTCACCGGTTCACCTGGGTTAACCAGGTAACGGGCATACCAGGTTTCGTCCTCTTTGACGAGCGTTGAGGTGACTGATGAGGAATAGTAGCCGTAAGGTAAAAGTGCCGAGGTAATATCCTCTTCTGCAAGACGATGCAGACGACGGATCTCGTTCTCGGTCAGAGCACTGTCTTGGCTGTACAGATTAATTCGAAGAAGGGCCAGGACATTTCTATACGTTCTGCCCTTGATTCCCTCGACATCAACGATAAGGCTGGACGCGCACCAACCCGACTGTGCGGCGGAAATAACAAAAAGAAAACAAAAAAATAAGACTCGTGGATACAAGGATAATGTACTATGAGGCTGAACTGATTTATATGAATCCAAACTAACTAGGATATTTACCGGAAAATTTAACCAAATATATTTTCCAAGCACTATAGTCTGTTCCGCTTATGAACCCCAACAAAATCAGAATTGCAAACATAAAAAAAATCATCAATGGCGGTTACGGACTCTCCAGTGCTGAGGACGGCAAGACCATACTGGTCCGCCACTGTTTGCCGGGCGAAACTGTCGAAATTAAGATCGTTGAACAGCAGCAACACGTTGATTATGGAATAACATCCGATATTCCGGATCCTCACAGGAACAGGATTAGCCCCCCATGCCCCTGGTATTTGAATTGTGGCGGCTGCGATCTCCAGCATGCTGACTACCTCACCCAATGTTCAATAAAAGATACTATTGTCAAGGATCTGTTCGACAGAAATCAACCAGGATCACTTACCGAACTGATCCCGCTTATCGCCCCGATCCTGCCCTCACCTGACGAGTTCGGATATCGGCAGAGAATACGGCTCAAGACCAGGAAAAACAAGGTCGGCTTTAACCGCTTCAGGTCCCATGAAATAGTCCCGATAAAACGCTGTTTACTGGCCCCGGAAAACATCAATTCAGCCCTTGAGTTCTTGCCGTACGCTCCTGGCTTTCATTCTCTTTCTTCTATTACAGAAGAAATCGATATACTGTCAAATCCTGACGTTGCTACTCTCTGCCTGGTATTTTACATTAAACGTAAACCGCGGCCCAATGACAGGAACTCTGCTCGTCAGCTTGCCGATCAGATTGCACCCGGTACGCGTATTTTCCTTGCAGGCAGACAATTTTCCATTGAAGGTCCGTTCAGTGGCAGAAAGGAAGAGACAGATCGATACTTAAGTATGACCTTTCCAGGTCAGGACCCGCTCACCCTCTTCTGGGAAGCTGGGGGCTTCTGCCAGGTAAACATCAGGCAGAATTTCAACCTGGTAGACCTCGTCCTTGACTTCTGTGAACCCTCCCCTTCCGACAAGCTCCTTGATCTCTATTGCGGGATGGGTAACTTTGCCCTTCCCCTTTCCCAGAAAACAATTCAGGTACACGGTATTGAGAGCCAGGGGTCGGCCATCAGAAGTGGACGCCATAACAGCGATTTCAACCAGCGTTCCAATATAACATTCCAAAAGTCCGACGTAGCGACCGCCTGTAAAGCACTTGTGGAGTCAAATCAATTATTTGATACCATCATCTGTGACCCGCCCCGCCAGGGCATGCCCAACATGGCCCCTTTATTGGCACGATTGTGCAAGAGAAAAGTTGTCTATATTTCCTGTGATCCCGCAACACTCTGCAGAGATCTGGTATCACTGCAGCAGGAAGGATTTAACGTTAAAAAAATTCAGCCGGTGGACATGTTTCCTCAGACCCATCACATCGAAACTATTACACTTCTGGAGAAAAATAGTGCTTTGTAGCTATGCTCTGTATACACAGGACACATTTCTGGAGATTGACAGTCGGAATCACTGTTGATGCTACATGTCGGTTTTGCAGTGAATATCCTCAAATAGACTGATTTACTTGACTTGCTTTTCCTTGTGTCTAATCTATCACTACGGTTGTTGAGCTATTGAACGACCGGTACTCGTTGGCCACACTAATAATAAAAAGCCATAGTATTAAAGGCTTAAACAAGAGGTATATGATGAGTGATGATAACCACAAGACTTTGTGCGCACACGTTGGAGAAGAACTTCATGTAAAAGATCCCCCAGCCTATATTGCACTTATTGAACCCGCAACTCATTACTGTGAAGGCTGCGGCCGGAGTGCAGCAAAAGCCGAAAACGTCTGCAAACCCCAAGAATTACCATGACCTATGGAACGGTAACCGCCTTGCTCCCCGGAACAGGGCGGTTATGGTTTTAATTTTGCGATACCTATCCTTATCGACAATCCACTGAAAAGTATTCCTTCCTCCTGATCAGCAGCATTATAAAAACACTTAGCAACAGTCCGTCAGCAAGATGCTTATCAAATAACTCGACTATGATTAATGTTTATTTGCATTTCAATCAATAGCATCAAAAAGGAGGACAGGATGCCACAATATAGAGACATTAACGATCTACTCCTGAACACAAATAAAGGAGAAGTCGGAATTGGCGATTCAGTGCATCAAGCACCCGGACTTCCCAGCCCCGGTGACGGTGTGACAGTCTCTATAGTTGATAGAGGGTTTCTGAATGTACTCATACATCATGTAGACCCTGGAAATCTCCGTTGCAGGGGAGAAACAATCAGGCATATTTCTGATAGCAAGGGTAATGAAATTGTTAATCGGGCAGAGTATGTGACATTCTCCTATAAGAAGGTTGCCGGTATTCACAGGCAATAGTACGTGCTCCCGATCTTGTTATATATGATTTGATATCCTTTACCAAAGACCAGACCTGAATTTGAAACAGGGATGGTCCTGCAATCTTAAACCCATATCATGAAAAGACAGGTATTTATCGTGCGAAGGTCAACTATGGATCTATTCTATCGAAGCAAAACATATGGCGCAATCTGCAGCCGCTTACTTCCTGTCATCTTTCTTCTGCTATCGGGTTTGTTGTCTGTGCCGGGATCAGCAGAGGCTGAGGAACAGAGAATACTTGCAGAACTAAAAACCGGTAACCACGTCGCTCTGCTACGCCACGCACTGGCGCCCGGTATTGGAGATCCTGACAACTTCGACCTGAACGACTGCACAACGCAGCGCAACCTGTCCGCAGCCGGTCGCCAGCAGGCCGCAGATATAGGGCTGAAATTCAGGGACGCAGGGATTGGAGATGCAGAAATATACACCAGCCAGTGGTGCCGCTGTGTGGAAACAGCGCGCTTAATGGCGCTTGGAGAACCAGTTGGCCTCCCGATTTTGAACTCATTCTTCCGGGAATACAGCCGACAGGATATCCAGACTAAACAGCTCATGGATTGGCTATCTTCTAAAGATCTGTCACAACCGGTGATCCTGGTTACTCACCAGGTCAATATCACCGCCATAAGTGGGGTGTATCCAGATTCTGGCGAGATAATCCTGTTACGCAGGAGTTCCAATGGAACCTTCGAAGTGACGGCAAGGATACAAACCGATTGACAGATACAACCGCTGGGCAGCCTACCCACAGACGTTTATGGGACCAATCAGGGTCTGCAGCCGCACAATTTAGTGCGACAACATAATGACCTGACCAAGATGAGGCCGGATATAGCGCTTCTGGTCCAGACCAGAAGCGTAGATTTGCCGTTCCAGGTCAAGCATTGGGTAACCCGGAGGGTTGTCGCCCAGGTGGAACGTACCCCATTGGGTCGGTACAAACGACTGTGCCTTCAGATCTGTAAAAGCCTGAATTGCCTCTTCAACGTTCATATGTGGATAATGCATGAACCAGCGTGGCTGATATGCTGTTATCGGCAGCAAGGCATAATCGATCTGTTTAAATTTGCGCCCAAACTCCCGATATCCAACAAAATACCCACTGTCACCACCGAAATATACGGTTACCTTGGAGGATTCAAGCATATAACTGGCCCAGAGTGTAGAATTGCGCCCCTGACCTATCCGGCGTGACCAATGCTGAGCCGGCAGACTGGTAAGTAACACATCTTCCTGATTGACATGCTCCCACCAGTCAAGTTCAAGCACTTCACCGTCATGATGCGAAGAAACATAGTCCTTCAAGCCAGGCGGCACAAACACACGAGCATAAGCCGGCAGTGCCTGCAAACTTGCTGTGTCCAAATGATCATAGTGATTGTGAGAAATGATGACATTAAGCGGTCCACCCAGTTCAGCGAGATCTGTGAGACTGAGTGCCGGAGGCGTTAGCCTTGAGGGCAGCAGTGCTCGATTGGAAAACATGGGATCAGTCAGCCAGTAGGCCCCAGAGAGTCTTATGAGAAAGGTCGCATGACCAATCCAGACAAGAAAGTCCTGATCCTGGGGTATTTTATCGATACGCTCCAGGACGCCGGGTTCCAGCTCGGGCAGGTAGGTCTCTTCTTGTTCTGTATAGTCAGCTTTTTGCGTCAACCTCCATTTGAAGAACTGGGCAAAACGGCCTTTTTCCCCGACCATCCAGGAATTAAAGAAGACTCCGTTTTCTTCATGTGGCAGGTATAGATCGGCTGAATCGCTGCGGGCAACCTGAATACGCCATGACTCTTCATCAAATGGCTGCGGAGCAAACAGGCAGGAAGTTAGAAAAGGCGTAAGCGCCAGTAAAATCAGAAAAAGACGCACAGTTTTGACTTGGTAACTATCGCAGCACCTCCTCAATCCATTCCGATAACAACATAATGAACCATAACCATCTTCCAGGATTCTATCAAACGTATGGACACCTGGTTCCTGCTTTTTAAATAACCCTCTGAAATTTTATCCCATTTCATTGTTTTCCTTTTTTATTCTGACGGTGATGACAGCCTCTTCTGGACTTCAGGAGATAAATATATCCGATAATCTTCAAAACTGGGCTTAGCGCAAGTAATTAATGTTCATCAATAAAGTGAGGGGACTGATTATATTTTTTCCTCCAAAATCGGGGACAGATTGATTTTTCACCAAAAACGTGAAAAAAAAGATCAGTCCCCTCGACACCATATCGAAAAATTTAATCTGTCTCCCGTTGCAAAATCGAGAAGCTGAAGATTTGTGGTACTCTTCAAAGCTAAGGATTCAGGTAGGAATCGAGTAGCTCGGCTCAACCTCCCTGTGCTCCCCGCAAATTAAAGGTGCTGGATGTTCCCCGACAATCTCCGATGAGACGTGTCTTTTCAATCATATCAGGTGATGTTCTTGTTCATGCTCCCTGTCTGATAGCCGTCCAGGTCCAGAGCCACATAGAGGTACCCGCACGATTTAAGTTTTTTAACCAGCCTGGTCCGCACATCGTCTGAGATAACGTCTGAAAACTGTTCTACAGGTATCTCGACCCGCGCAATTTCCCCATGACTCCGAACTCTTGAGCCGAAAAGCTGCATCTCGCGCAGGACTCCTTCAGCTCGTGATATCCTGTCGAGTTCAGATTCCGTTATCTCGGTATGATAAGGCAGACGTGAGAGCAGGCAGGCATTAGACGGTTTGTTCCATACAGCCAGTCCCAGATGTCTGGATAATTCACGGATTTGTTTTTTGGTGATACCCTGCACGAGATACGGGCTGACAATACCTAATTCTTCCAGTGCCTTTAAACCTGGTCGGTAATCCTCCAGATCATCTATATTGGATCCTTCTATGATTGTCCCTATTTTATGTTTTTCGGCCTCTTCCAAGAGCACTGCAAACAGATTTTTCTTACACAGATAGCACCGATCTGGAGGATTATGGAGAATATCATCGGGAGTCGGAAGATTGATCATCAGATGGGAGATCGAATATTTCTGCACAAATGACAGCGCCTCCTCTATCTCCCAGTCCGGAATGTAAGGGGTTCTCACGGTAACTGCAATCACCTTATCCCCCATCGCCTGGTGTGCCGCATAGGCCAGTAAACTACTGTCGACGCCACCGGAAAAGGCCACTAACGCACGGCCCATATTCTGCAAATAAATCTGTAAATCCTGATAGACATTGCTGTAGTTCATAAGTTCTCCTGTCAAGGCACCGGGTGATCGTATTCAAATTTAGAAATTATAATAGACTATAAACAGACATAATTCAGATGATGACTATTTTTTGACCAGGTTAACCGGTCAGCTCAGGCCCGGCTCTATTCCCGAAAAGAATTGACAACATAGAAGAATGTCGGTAAACGGATAGATTGCAGCATCTATCATGATTACAATAAGTTTCAGGCGGCATGATGCCGCTTTTTTTATTGCAGCCTGTTTCATTTCTCATACAGCTAAGAAACAGAGACGTGCCGCTAAATATTGATTTTAGTGTTTACACATTGATTTCACGAAGATCAGGACGGAAGAATAATGAGTAACGAAAACCAGCTTCTCAAACAGCGTCGCGAGAAAGCAGAATCCCTCGCCGAACTCGGCATCAATTTATACAGCAACAGTTTTAAGCCCAAAGATGAAATTACAGAACTGCTCCCCAAAGAGCGGTTGCTTGAACCCCAGCAATCAGAAGAAGGTGGGCACACCTACTCGATTGCCGGCAGAATTATGGCGATGAGAAAATTCGGCAAGGCGGCCTTTTTCACCATCGCCGACGCCAGTGGTAAACTGCAGGTTTATGTGCGTAAGGACGTTATTGGTGATGATCAGTTTTCCGCCTTTAAAAAATGGGATATCGGAGACATCGTTGGGGCTGAAGGACACCTGTTCAAAACAAAAACGGGTGAGCTCTCCATTCATGCCGCTGCAATCACGATGATATCTAAATCGCTCCGCCCACTCCCTGAAAAATGGCACGGGCTTACTGATGTGGAAACCAGATATCGACAACGTTATGTCGATCTTATCGTTACACCTGAGAGTCGTGAAACCTTTCGAAAACGCGTTGAAATCATCAAGTTGATCAGAGCTTTTCTCAGTGACCGCAGTTTCATGGAGGTGGAAACCCCGATGATGCAGCCGGTCCCGGGTGGCGCTACGGCAAAGCCCTTTAAAACTCATCATAATGCGCTGGACATGGATCTATACTTGAGGATCGCACCAGAGCTTTATCTTAAACGGTTGCTGGTCGGAGGCTTTGACCGGGTGTTTGAAATAAACAGGAATTTCCGTAACGAGGGGCTTTCGACACGACACAACCCAGAATTCACCATGTTAGAGTTTTACCAGGCCTATGCAACCTACCAGGATATGATGGACCTCACCGAAGAGATGATCTCTTCAGTCTGTGAGGCTGTTTGCGGCTCCATGGAGATCTCCTACCAGGGAACAACGGTGAACCTGGCTCCTCCCTGGAAACGTCTCACCATGGAAGAGGCGCTGATTGAGATAGGCAAGGTTGATCCTGAAATCCTCGCTGACGATGGGAAAGTACTTAAGCTGGCCAAGGACAAGGGTATTAAACTTGAAAAACAGGCTGGCATCGGTAAAGCAAAAACAGAACTTTTCGAGCTGCTCGTGGAAGAGAAACTGGTCGATCCCACCTTTATTACTTCCTACCCCACTGAAGTTTCACCACTGGCGCGCCGTAACGATGAAAACCCGGCGGTTACCGATCGATTTGAACTCTTTATAACCGGGCGTGAACTGGCCAATGCCTTCAGTGAACTCAATGATCCGATCGATCAGCAGAAGCGCTTCGAAAAACAGATTGCAGAACGGGGTGATGATGATGAGATTCATCCGGTGCTCGACAGCGATTACGTGAGGGCCCTGGAATACGGGATGCCTTCTGCAGCAGGGGAGGGTATCGGAATTGATCGTCTGGTTATGCTGTTGACCGATTCGCCATCGATCAGGGATGTTATTCTTTTCCCCCATATGAAAGCTGAAGGCACAGCTGTGCAAACCCGCAAAGATCAAAAGATGGGAGTGTAACCGGTACCCCACTATGTACGAATGGTTCATCAGCACTAGATACCTGCGTGCAAAACATCGACAGGGATTCATCTCTCTTATTTCACTGATCTCCGTTGCCGGAATCACCGTAGGAGTGATCGCCCTGATTGTTGTGCTCTCAGTATATGCCGGTTTCACCGACGGCCTGCGAGACCAGATCCTTGGCATAAACTCGCATATCATCGTCCAGCAGTCGGCCGGCGTCATAGAAGATTATGAGCTTACCCGTGAGCGGGTCCTTACGGTTCCTGGCGTCACCGGTGCAACCCCATACCTCTATGCACAGACATTGCTGAGCGCTTCATCGGGTGGTTCTGGCGTGGTGCTCAGAGGAATAGATCCGGTAACGGCAACCAAGGTCATAAGCCTTGGTGATCAGATGGTTGCAGGAGCCATGTCCGATTTAACCGGTCAACCAGATGAGCGGATACCGGGCATCATTCTTGGGAAGCAGCTTGCTAATGATCTCCGGGTCGGGCCGGGCAGCAAGGTCCGACTTATTTCCCCCTCTGGCCCATTGACCCCTATGGGGGTTATTCCTAAGATTAAAACTTCTCAGGTCGTTGGTATTTTCGAGTCGGGAATGTACGAATACGATTCATCGCTTGCCTTTATGGAACTCTCTGCTGTTCAGGACTTTCTCGAAACCGGTGATATTGCCCATGGTATTGAAGTAACGGTGGATAAGAAAGATCTCAATAAAGCCGACCAGATTGCTAAAGCGATCAGTGATAAACTTGGTGCCGGTATTATTGCCAGAGACTGGATGGCCATGAACCGTAATTTGTTCGCGGCCTTTAAGCTTGAGAAAATCGGCATGTTTATCTGTGTTGCCCTGATTATTCTGGTTGCCGCATTGAATATCATCAGCGCCCTGATCATGGTGGTCATGGAAAAAGGTCGCGATATTGCAATTCTTAAATCCATGGGAGCTACCTCGGGATCAATAATGAAAATATTCTTCCTGCAGGGGTTGATCATATCACTTACCGGCACGGTTCTTGGCGTTCTCGGCGGCCTTGGTCTCTGTGAGCTGCTCTCCCGCTACCAGTTTATTGAGCTGCCGTCAAACGTTTATCCGATGACAACCCTGCCGATAAAGGTATTGCCGCTGGATATAGCCATTATTGCCAGCTGTTCGATCATCATCAGCCTCTCGGCAACGCTCTATCCTTCCTGGAAAGCATCAAAGGTCAAGCCGGCAGAGGTGTTGTCATGAATAACGGCTTGTTTGAAGCTATCGGGATTTGTAAAACCTATCGTGCCGGCCTGAAAGATCTCGATGTTTTAAAGGATATCAACATTTCCATAGAATCGGGTGAAATGGCGGCTATCACCGGCGCCTCCGGGTCAGGCAAGACAACCCTTCTCCAGATCCTTGGAACCCTTGCCGCTCCGACAAGCGGCGAGTTGAGGTTCAGAGGGAAGAACCTTCAGGCCAAAAGTGAAAAAGAACTGGCACAATTCAGAAATGTTTCACTTGGGTTTATTTTCCAGTTTCACCATCTCCTGCCTGAATTCAGCGCCCTGGAAAATGTTATGATGCCGGCCTTAATTGCAGGCATGACAAAGCAACAGGCCCAACCACCTGCACAGGAACTTCTGGCCGCTGTCGAACTCGATCAGCGTGAAGATCATCGTGTCAGTGAACTGTCCGGCGGCGAACAGCAGCGGACTGCCCTTGCCCGCGCACTGATCATGAAACCAACGTTGCTGCTTGCCGATGAACCGACGGGAAACCTCGACAGTCGTGCAGGCAGACTTGTTTTTGACCTGCTGCAGAATCTCTGTCGCCAGCGGTCTCTTGCCGTGTTGATGGTTACTCATAACATGGCGCTTGCAGACATGATGGATCGACGCCTGACCTTGCGGGATGGCAGCCTGATATAAGCAAGGGGTGGGATCATGGATAGAACGGGAGAACTGGCCGACCAATTTGAACTGACCAGCCTGTCCAGCCGAAAAGCACTGTTGAGGAACTTCAAGGGCGATTGGCTCTGGATGGTTTTCCGTCGCCACCTTGGCTGACTGCCCTGTCAGGATCACCTGTCACAGTTGTGGCATCATCAGCGTACACTGGATCAGCTCAGGATAAACGTTCTGCCAATCAGTTTTCAACGACCGCAGTTGGGCACGCTTCCCGCTGCCGGTGATCCGCCGCCGGTTGACTATTTCCTGGATCTTGAAAAATCGCTCTATCACCATTACGGAATGTTCTCAGCAGGTTTCTGGGATCTATGGGGCCCTCGCTCCTGGCTTGCCTATCTGAAGCTGCTGGCCAAAGGTCATAAACTCATAAAAACTGATGGCGACGTGGAACAAAGAGGCGGTGAGGTAGTGATTGATCCTGCCGGTGTTATCCGACTCCATCATATCGGCAGTGGCCCCGGAGACAGACCAGATATAGATTCAGTTCTGGCAATGATCCGAAATTTTACGGTTACGTAACACTTTAATAGCCTCACACCTTCCTACAATTTAATCTGAGTTTCCAATATGCAAGATCAGCGCTTAACCGAGAGAGAAGAAGAGCAGGACATCCTCTTTGGAGTTATCAATCGTTTTATCGGCTACTTTACCCGGCAGTCTGTACCCAACACGACCAACGATACAGCCAGCGAGTATCCCTTCGTGGCTATGGATACCCGGCAGGCGTATGAACAAATCAGACTGGTCCGGCACTACCTTCGAGAACAAAGCCCTCCCCTTCGTTCCTTTAAATTTATCGATATCGGATGTGGGATCGGTAATATATTACTCCTCGCTGAGTTGATGGAATTTGAAGTTTTCGGTATTGAAAAAGACACAAGCTCCCTGGCAATAGCCCGCGACCTTATAGGAGAACCATCTGTCAGCCAGGAAGATATCTGGAACTACACAAAACTGAGTGAATTTGATGTAGTTTATTATTTCAGACCATTTTGCGAAAAGACACACCAGCTGAAATTTGAACAGCGCATTGAAGACAATCTTAAACCGGGGGCAATTCTGATTGCAAACCGTAAGATGAGCAGTGGCATAGATGAGGATCATCGCTATCAGCGCCTTTCCCAAACCTGGCCGGTCTGGTGTCGCAATCAGAAGCCATGAGCGTCCAGCAGCAACCCCGCGGACAGGCCACATCCTGGCAATATGATCGCACCAGCCGGCCGGCCGGTAACAAGAACCACCCCAATCCCCGCGCCGTCAAGTCTTTCGATAGCTGCAAGACTGGCTGCAGGTAACAACCCACCGTCTGTGACCGTATCATCGATATCGGTCAACAGATACTTTATGCCTCTTAACTGTTCTACAGGAATCTGGCTGACAGGTTTCATAAACTCGTGGGGTCAGGTCTTGCAATACAACATTTTTACCCGGAATAACTCCGGGCAGGAGTCTGACAATTGACTGTTACATATTAGAACAGTTGAAATTATTTGCTATTAATAATGTTATAGATTAGCTAGTGATTTTGTTGAATCCAAGCAATCGTATCCTCAGCAGGAGATCATATGGCACATATATACAATCTCGAACAGATCAAGTCTGCATGTGAAAGCCTGGACTTCATGGACTCAATTGAAGCAGGATTTGCAGCCTATTCTCAAGGACAGGTCGTTGTTCCACCTGTTGGCGAGCTCTCTTTCGAAGCTCCCCCTGGAGACACCCATATTAAATATGGTTATATCAGGAATAGTGACAGCTTTGTTGTTAAAATCGCCTCAGGATTTTATGATAACCCCAAGCAGGGGCTCCCCTCAAATTCGGGATTAATGCTCGTTTTCTCGCAAAAAACTGGCATATTACAGGCAGTACTTCTTGATGAAGGATATCTTACCGACGTCCGAACAGCCGTTGCAGGCCAAATTGCAGCAAAATATCTTGCTCCTTCCACGGTCTCAGCCATCGGTATCGTTGGCACGGGAATCCAGGCCAGGATGCAGGTTTCCTATTTAAAGCAAATCACCAGCTGTCGAAAGGTTGTGGCCTGGGGTCGATCCCATGCAAGGTTGTCAGCCTATAAAGAGGATATGGAAAAAGATGGATTTCAGGTTGAAACAGTAACTGACATCGAGGAAGTTGCCATCAGGTGTAATCTGCTGATAACGGCGACACCGTCACAACGACCATTGCTCCTCGAAAAAATGATCCGCCCCGGAACCCACATCACCGCCATGGGGTCTGACACCTCGTTCAAGCAGGAGCTGGACCCCAGTATTCTGAAAAAAGCTGATCTCGTTGTTGCTGACAGTATACCGCAATGCCTGGAGCGCGGTGAGATATCAAAGGCTCTCGCTGCTGAATGCATAACAACAGACCACGTTATAGAGCTTGGAAACATCATTAGCGGCAACGTCACGGGCAGAACGTCCGATGAGCAGATAACAGTAATCGATCTCACCGGCGTTGCCGTTCAGGATATACAGGTGGCAAAAGCTGTCTGTATGGAACTCATGGCGTCGTAGATAAAATGGTTGAGAAGACCAAATGATACTGTTTCTAATGAAAATGCAATGCACCCAAGAGAGTAAAGATGATTCGCTATAAGAGTACAACAGGTGATGCACCCCCTGTGGGTTTTGATGAAGCAATTTTAAATGGTTTTGCCCCTGACGGCGGATTATTTGTTCCTGATACTATCCCTTCCTTTACTCCTGCCGACCTGGAAGCAATGGCAGAGCTCAACTACGTGGACCTTGCAGAAGAAATTTTAGGCGCTTTCATAGACCCTGAAGTCATACCGACTCCGGATCTCAAGAAATTGCTCCTCGACAGCTTTCTCTACTTTGAATCAGCAGAAACTGCTCCTGTTGTATCTCTCAAGCAGAGCAATCTTTATATCCAGGAACTCTTCCACGGCCCGACCCTATCTTTTAAAGACATTGCCATGGGGTTTCTTATCAACTGCATGGACTATTTTCTTGCCCGCCAGGGAGAAAAGCTTTCACTTGTGCTGGCAACAACTGGTGATACCGGCCCGGCCGCAGCATATGCTTCAGCAGGGAAGAAGACGCTCGAATGCTGGCCTCTTTATCCAAAAGATATGATTTCTGAAGAGCAGGAGCGCCAGATGACCACCCTGGATGCAGCAAACGTTCATCCAGTTGGTGTCGAGGGTTGTATTAACGGCGGAGACGATCTCGATATCATTGTTGCCAAACTTTTTGCAGATGATCAGCTAAAAAAAGAGCTGAAGCTGTCGAGCGTAAACTCAATAAACTGGTGCCGGGTGATGGTGCAGACCGTCCATTATTTTTACGCTTATTTCAGGACAGTCGACCGGGTCGGAGAAGAAATCATCTTTTCTGTGCCGACAGGTGCATTCGGCAACCTCTGTGCTGGTTTTATCGCCCGATCAATGGGACTTCCTGTTAAACAGTTTATCTGTGCCACCAATGTCAATGGCACCCTGCACCGGTTATTTGGCAAGGGAATACTTTCAAGGCAGGAATTGAAACAGACTGTGTCATCAGCCATTGATATTGTTGTACCGTATAATTTCTGGAGATTTCTCTACTTCAACTGCAATCAAAGCACTGAATCCGTAAGACAATATATGCAACAGTTTGAAAAAGATGGCCTGATACAGTTCCCAGCCGACCTCTGGAACAGGCTGAGTCATGGTTTCATATCGTACTCCATTTCAGACACTGATACCCTCGACACCATAAGGTCTACCTACAGGGGCTCCGATGGTTACCTTCTCGATCCTCACGGTGCCGTAGCGGTTGCAGCTGCCCTGAGATATAAAACAGAAACACCAGGTGATGAGAAAATTATCTGTCTTGCAACAGCACATCCGGCAAAATTTCCATTGGTGATCAAACAGGCACTTGAACCGGGGGAAACTATTCCTGGGGCAGCGCTGCACCCGTCCCTGGAACAGGCAAAAAGAAAATTTCATCATTTACGAGTATGTGAATATGGTACCCTTGAAGAGGCGCTAACCAGGGCAATGAAGCGACAATTACTCCAATAAATATACCAGGCAAGACAGATGGCACATTATACACTCCTGGATCAATACAGCCTTGAGATGATCCTTGACAACTATCCACTTGGAGCACCTCAGGACGTTTCTCCGCTTGATGGCGGTCAGGCTAATTCCAGTACCATTTTCTCCACCGATGATGGCAAATACGTTATTTCCGTATGCGACGAGAAAAGTTTTGCCGAACTTGACCTGCTGACCCTTACCCTTGAACACCTGGAAAAACACAATATCGCAACCACCAGACTTATCAGGACGAAAGATGACAGCCGATTTATCGAATACGACAACAAACCGGTTTATATAAAAGAATTCATCGAAGGCACCGTGCCGGGTTCGCTTACATCCGGGATGGCCCGCCAGATTGGAGTTGCTCTCGCCCACCTTCACGCAGTGCCGACTCAGCACTATTTGCCGTCTTCTTTTTCCTATGGGATTGAATTATTCAGTCAGATAGCCGCAGAGAATGGGGCATTCCCCCGGTGGTTGAATGACAAAACACAGTATCTCACAAGATGTATCGACCCCGATCTGCCGAGAGGGTTGATACACGGCGACCTGTTCTGTGACAATACCGTCTTTCAAGGAGAAAAACTTGCCGCGCTCTTAGATTTTGAAGAGGTCTGCAACTACTTCCTGATCTTTGATCTCGGCATGTGCGCTGCCGGCTGCTGCTGCCCGTCGGGTAAATTATCTGTCGAGCTTGCGGCTGCACTCTCCAGGGGGTACCAGTCAGTTCGCCCACTCTCAGACCTGGAAAAAGAGCTTTTTAAACTTCACATCGAATATGGTGCCATTGCCACCGCTTTCTGGAGATACCGCCAGTACAATATCAGGTTTCCGAACATCGGAAAGAATCATTCATATGAAGAGATGAGTGATCTTGCAGACCAGATCGGTGCCCTGTCCCATGAAGAATTTATGAGAGAGGTTTTCTCGCAGTGATCACCAAATGATATATCAGAGTAAAAAATGTCGTTTTTCAAGACCTGACCCCAGAATAGTATGATCGTTCTTAAGGAAGTAAATCCAATTGGTTCAGGTGATGACCGGGTCGTTTACCGACACCCGACGATAGAAGACCGGTGCATTAAGATACCCAGAGTTGATTTCCAGAACGATTTTAAGCCGGCAGGCTTCAACGAGACACTCTACCTGCTTTCCCGCCTCGGTCAGAGTAAATATTTTGATTTTAACTATGTGGATATGGAATACGCGGAGACGTTAAAAAAAAGAAACGCGGTTGTAGCATTTACCCATATTCCCTTCTGCCATGGATATGTTGAGACCGATCTTGGAACCGGGGTCGTCTGGGACTATATTTCTAACCATGACGGTTCACCCTGCAAATCATTAAAAGACTATTCCGATGACACTGATTTGCTTGGCAAAGCAGAAAAAAGACTGCTCTGGCAGGGACTTGAAAATTTCTTTTCCTGGCAATTAGAGCAGATCATCCTGCTCAGGGAAATTGCCTACACCAACACACTTATCCGGGAGCAGCAGGACGGCAGTTTTAAACTCTATCATATTGACGCGATTGGCTGTGCCGATTTCATTCCGCTGGCTAAATACAGCAAATTTGTGGCAAAACTCCGAATCAAAAGCAAGGTGGGACGATTCAGGAAAAGGATGATCGCCTGGCTTGGAGCCCCGCCCCTGGTTTCCTGAAAAAGGGGGGGATCGTTTTATCTATCACTTTCCTGCCACCCCTCAAAAGGCTCAACTATAGGTCTCCTTTCACCATTTCCAGTATTTGTATTGAGTTTATTTATAAAGTGCATCGGAAGATTTAACGTTCGAAACAAGATATCAATCGGCATTGTCGCAATCTCTTTGAGAACAGAATTGCTCACCTCCGGGTTATCAAGGGTACCCTCTATCTTCAATGTTACCGAGGTATCTTCACTATCACCAGCAACCACATAGCCGACAAGTGGTATCTTTCTGATGTTCTCTCCCGCCTTACTGGTCAACTGGATGTCCATATCAATCTGGCGATTTGAGGTATCAATCCAGCCTTGACCTGCTGCCTGTAAAACCGATGATTTCAAATCAATAGACTTAAAAACTGTCTTGCCCTGACTGTATTTCACACCAACAATTGCTGAACTTACCGGCAACCCTTTTGTTTCATAATCAGGCACGGAAAAGGTCACAAACGCAGGTAATGTATTTAGTAATGTCATGGTATTATTCAGTGTCTTTAGATTTTTTAAAATCGTATCCTGAATTTCAATAACTGCTGATATCTCATCATCTGTACCCATACCAGCAAGCGCCAACTTCCCGCCCTGGACGTAAGAACCCTGAATAAGAGCCCCCATGAATACATCATTGAGATTCTCGCCGTTTACAAAGTAAATCCCCCCGATTCTCTGGAGCTGGAGTTGCCCCTCCTCATACTTCAGGTCCATCGACAGTTGGCCATCCACATACTCCAGCTCAATGGTGTCAGCGAGGACCTTGGACTGGGGACTTAAATAGAGATAACTGTCCTCTGCCTTAAGGTGGAGATTAAACCCGTCGTTACCTTCCTCATGATGATCTTCAGGGGAGTCAAAAAAATCATTCATGAGTTCTTTGACTGCAGCAATATTGTACCCCACACTCTGCGAGCTGATATCCAGCTGATCATCGAAATAATCTATATGAATATTCTCGTTGACTATCGCCGTTAACCTTTCTTCCGTCAACTTCCCGGTAATAGTGAGCCGATCGCTCACCTCCCCTTCCTGCAACAGAAGCGGATAGGGGGATGGAATAGCTGCCGTAAAATTATATGGCCTGTTGCCGTTAACTGAAGAAATGCTGAGGTTTCCTGAACTGATTTTATAGGTCTTCAGCAACTCTGAACGACGGTAAATCTTCGAGAGATCAGCGAACTCTGCTGACCAGTTGCTCTGATCGTCAGTCATGATCCTCAAATCAAACTCTGTGAAATCGATCACAAAAGTCCCTTCCCTCTCGGTTATCTCTACAAGAGTCCGTTCTTCAATATCAATATCCGTATCAAGGTTATTATGCGTAAGTTTTATCCTGGACAGGTAGAGCGCTCCCTCTCTTGTCTTTGTATTAAAATCTCCGGTAAACTGGCTTTCAAAAAAATTACCGTAACTGAAACTGCTGGCTGCCGTTGTCAGCACATTATCAGCATATACCAGTGCAGAGGGATAGAATGTTATCGGCACATTAGTCAGACTCCATTGAGATGATTCTTTTGTATCCATTATCAATTTATCGAGATACCTGACCCTGAACAGCGTCTTGGGCTGTTCAAGTTTCAGGTTATTGACATGATATTTCAACAGCTGGCAGTTAAAATCGGCTATCTCCTTCTTAATGGAGAAAGAACCAGAAATTTCTGTAAGAATACCTGGCGGCATTGCCAGTGAAACCGGAGGAATTTGAGCAGACAAGTCATCGAGGTTAACAGGCGCACGAAAACCGCCAAGCGAGAGGGCTGTTGAGTCAAGTTTCCATGAAGAATTTGAAACCTCAAGGTAATGTCCATCCGGAGACGCGTGATAACCAACATCCGGTGCTGAGTCCGTAACATCCAGATTGAGCGTTGACTCACCGAGGTCAAACGTCAGTTGATCAAGATCTATATCAAGATCCCAGACATCCTTGTCAGCGAGGATCTGCCCGGTGACATGAGCAACGAAAAGATCTTCGTAACGTACTTCAAGCTGCTCAAGCAGGACCTCTGAATCCTTCAGAGAAAAGCGCGTGTCTTTGACATTAAACTCAGCACCGTCATATAAAATGATCCCTTCATCGATGAAAAAAGAACCCGCCCCGCTTATTTCATCAGTCCTGAGATTTATTACTAACTGCAGATCAGATTCTGTTTCGCCTTCCACTTGTAGGAACGGTAAATCGATAGAATAGTAGCTGAGGAGGTCCAGAATGGCTTCGTCTGCAATTGTTCTGGCCTTGATATGCGCGGTCAGTATAGCATTGTCGAAATCATTAAAATTAATGTCCAACCAGCTGTTTCCAGCGTCGTGTCCATAAAAAACCGGTTTGTTGGGCCTGATGTCGAGCACGCCGTTTTTGAAAACTGCCCTGGGCTGATCATCATAAATGGGTTCAAGGTCCGGCTCAAATGTGTAGGCTACATCTTCAACCATAATTTCAGCCTCGAAACTATGGAACAGGCTCATCGGATCACCAATCACATACTCACCTTTCAGTGACTTCAGGTGATATCGACTGGCCGACAAATTATCTGTAAACCACTTTGTAATATTTTTTGGCATGCCAAAAAGATCTACAAATGGCCTGATATCAGTGATAATCCCCGCCTCTGCACCCCAAAAAGAGATTTTCTCGTCATCTGCTGCAAAGTTCAGCTCCACAGGAAAACTGTTTTCAATATCTGCAATAACCGAACCGGCGAAGTTGTTCTCCTTTGTTTCAAACTGCACCTGGCCTGATGCTTTCAAGCCGATCCGGCTGTCGCTCAAATCTGTAATAATAACGAGTATCACTTCTGCTTCAATTTCAACATGTGCATCAAGCTTCGTGGTTTCACTTTCCAGATGCAGCAGATATGACTGATCCTGCTGCTGGGTAAGATCAATACTGACATTCCGGTCGCCGATTTTTATGGATTCAATAGTGATTTTGGATACAAACCTGGAGAGGAACGCTTCTGTTTTGATTGACCGGGCAACAAGCTTTGGAAAATAGAAATTCTCTGTACGCTCCTCTCCCTGAAGGATGGCTACTCTGCCCAAATCTAATTCGAGCTTATCATTCCAGACAAGGGAGCTGTTTGATACTGTCACCTGGCCGATGCTGAGTCGCTCAACCGTAAAGCCACTTTTAAGCAGGTAAACACCTGCGAAACAGGTACAGAGAACAATCAGGATCCCCACTCCAATCCACTTGAAGATCTTCTTTCTATTTTTATCAGGTTGAGCGATCATTTTGTTATTCAATCAAATGCAACTTTATACTCGAAAAACGCCAGCTATCTTTAAAATCCATTCTGCTTTTCGAGTAAAGATATTTCCACCAGCATGAGATAGTTTTAATAATACCCGTAGACGCCGACTTCCATTGTTAGGTTTTGTGCTTATTTTATCACATGTGGGTTGACAGACAGCAAAGGTAAAACAAGATACATTCTCTGGTTCATAATGTTGTCTGTCATGCATAAGGGTGAAGAGACAAACTAATAAAACAAACAGCAGGAGGTACAATAATTTCCCCATAGGATATCTGTTCAGAACTATGCACCATAGTAATCACCTGGCTGCCTAATGCAATGTTAATGGATAAGGAGCCCGCGCACTATGCCGGATGTTCTGCACTATTGAAATTCAAGAAAAGGAGGAGATTATGGCGGTAAAAATACTGATAAAAAGAGTATTCAAAGAGGGAACCAGGAAAGACGCGTCAACCATGCTGATCAAATCCCGTGCAATTGCCATTGAACAAAACGGTTATATCGCCTCTGAGACACTTGTCAGCTATGACGATCCCAACACCATCCTGGTAATGTCCATGTGGCAGACTAAAGAAGATTGGGACAACTATAAGAAAAGCGCTGCCCGTAAGGAAAACGAGAGAAATTATGCCAAAATCATGGACGGAGTAACCGAATACGAAGTCTTTAAAATTGGCATGTAACATGGCGCAGGAATACTAATATTTCAGTCAGTTCTTGGAGTGATGGCCAGTCAGGTATAGAAAAGAGACACTATCCTGCTGGTCATCACAAAGAGTCATACCCCCGACCATCTCATTCTGCCAAACAGGTGATATAAATCCGCCTGCTCATCAGCAATCATCCTCGTTCCACTTTTTCACAATAGTTACCATTATGTACTGGCATAATCGAGAAAAATTATTACTAGTGTTGGAGCAAAACATAATTCACTCTCTGTTTGCTCAATAAGAGTAATCCAGACACGCTGTTGGTCCATGTCTGTAGATGTTTCACCGTTTTTTTGTCCCCTGAGATACCATCGACTTTCCAACGGACTCAACGACCATGAGATATGAGCCAAGAAAAATAATTGAAAAGGTCCGATACTGAACTTAATAGTAAAGAGTATCCAACTCTAAACAAACCGTTCCCTCAGAGGAGGTCGCACCAATGACAAGTCTTGATTCCAGTCCCGCATTTGTCTCAAAGATATACGAGACCATGAACAAAAATCTTCAGGTCGTTCGCAGGCGACTTGATCGTCCGTTAACGCTCGCTGATAAGGTTCTTCTCTCCCATCTTGACAATCCTGAAGATCAGGAAATGATTGCCGGAAAGAGCTATCTCTATGTGCGACCAGACCGTGTCATACTTCAGGATGTGCTTGGCCAGTCTGCCATGCTCCAGTTTATGCAGACCGGCCGTAAAAAGGTTGCTGTCCCGACCACCATCCATTGTGATCACCTCATTGAAGCCCGCGTTACAGGAGACCTCGACCTGCCGGCCTCACTTGCAGAGAATAATGAAGTATATGATTTTCTGAAAAGTGCCGCCGCCAAATATGGTGCCGGCTTCTGGGCACCGGGAGCAGGGATAATCCACCAGGTAAACCTTGAAAACTATGCATTTCCCGGAGCCGTAATTCTGGGGACAGACTCTCACACCCCAAATGCAGGCGGAATTGGAGCCTGTTCCTGTGGCGTCGGTGGTGCTGATGCTATTGACGCAATGGCAGGGCTCCCCTGGGAGGTCCTCTACCCGAAACATATCGGTGTGGTACTCACTGGTGAGCTGAACGGCTGGACAGCGCCGAAGGATATCGTTCTCTACCTGGCAGGTCAGTTGACCGTATCAGGGGGGACCAATTCGATTATTGAATATTTCGGTCCCGGAGCCAACACGCTGAGCTGCACCGGTAAGGCGACTATCACCAATATGGGCGCAGAACTGGGTGCCACCACATCCATGTTCGAATTTGATGAAAATATTGCCAAATACCTGAAAGCAACTGGGCGAAGTGAACTTGCCGATCTGGCCAGACAGAATAGCGAGCTGCTGTGTGTTGATGAGGAGGTGAAAAAGTATCCTGAAAAATATTTTGACCGGGTCGTTGAAATAGATCTGTCGAAACTTGAGCCACATGTGGTTGGTCCCCATTCGCCAGACCGGGCGCGACCACTTTCAAAACTTGCCCAGGAAGTTAGAGAAAACGATGAATTCCTTGATGCAATCTCGACCTGCCTGATTGGCAGTTGCACCAACTCCTCCTATGAAGATATGAGCAGGGCCGCTGATGTGGCCGAACAGGCCAAAGCCCATGGTATAAAAAGTGCGGTTCCCCTGATGGTTACTCCAGGCTCAGAGCAGATTCGTGCAACCATTGAACGGGATGGGCAGATGGCTTCACTGAAAGAGATCGGCGGAACCGTCCTGGCCAATGCCTGCGGCCCATGTATCGGTCAGTGGAAAAGAGATATCGCCATCGCCGGAAAACCAAATACCATTGTCACATCTTATAACCGTAACTTCCCGCGTCGCAACGATGGTCAGCCAACAACGATGAACTTCATTACAAGCCCCGAAGTGACCGTCGCACTATCCCTTGCGGGACGACTGTCATTTAATCCATTGACTGATTCCCTGAAAGATTCCAACGGCAGGGAATTTAAACTCGAACCACCCAAAGAAGCACCAGACGTTCCGGAGAAAGGATTTGATAAAGGAGATTCACATTTCTTCGAGCCACCTGAAGATGGCAGTCATATTGAACTCAGTGTTGCCCCTGACAGCAGCCGGCTGCAGCTCCTGAAACCATGGCCCAAATGGGATGGAGAAGATGTCACCAATGCACCTATTTTATTGAAGGCAGAAGGAAAATGTACCACAGATGCCATTTCCCCTGCCGGCCCCTGGCTCAGGCTCAGAGGACACCTCGACAAATTCAGCGACAATATGTTCATGGGAGCAATCAATGCCTACACCGGAGAAGCCGGTAGAGGATTAAATGTTCTGACCAACGATAAAGATATCGGATTTTCAGATATTGCCCGTGATTACAAAGCCAAAGAGGTTAAATGGGTGGTTGTTGGGGACTGGAACTACGGTGAAGGCAGCAGCCGTGAACATGCCGCACTCTCCCCGCGCCTCCTTGGAGCTGCCGCCGTGATCGTTCGCAGCTTTGCAAGGATTCACGAGTCAAATCTAAAGAAACAGGGGCTACTTGCCTTCACCTTCGATAATCCGGACGATTACGATCTGATTAGAGAAGACGATCGGGTGGATATCCCAGATTTGGCCGGACTTGCCCCCGACCAGCAGGTGAGCTGCATCGTCACCCACGCTGATGGCACCAGTGATACACTGGCACTTAATCATACCTATAATTCAGCCCAGATTGAGTGGTTTAAGGCAGGCTCTGCGCTCAACCTGCTCTCATAATATTACAGGAATAATTCAAGTCCCTTGTAATCTTTTTTAACAGGCTCAGCCGCGTTCTGTCGCTAGGTGGCTGGGCCTGTTATTTGTTGAGCTAGAGGCCCTTACCTCTACTACCACCTCGCCCACCAGATAAGGCAGAGCATCTGCAACCGGTGATGATAGACTCATAGACCAGTTGAGCAACTCCGGTTCAATTCCAAAAACGAGACCAGACAGGGACCTGCTTCGTCCAGCCAGAGCCATTACCCGAGAAATATCAAAACCGTGCATTGAGGCGATACAGCCGTTGCTTATGCATTCTTGCAGATGAGTTTTGTAAATAGTGCCGGGTATTCCCCCGACTTTCATTGCATCAATAATTATAAGTTGCTCAGCCTCATACAGATAGGGTAATGCATCAAGGATAGCTGTGCCGATGTCGAGGATAATTACATTTTGTCCAAGCCCCAATGTCTGCAGTTTTCGAACGGCATGAACCCCAACGCCATCATCTCCGATAAGCTCATTTCCAAGCCCCAGGATAAGCATTCCTTTTTTGCTCATCTTGCAGAAGACCGACCGGGGGAAATTACTACAGGAGCAGAACCCGGCCTCATTACATGTACAGCACAGGACAGACATGGGTCAAAAGAGTGAATTACCCGTAGTGCTTCTACAGGCTGGGTTTCATCTTCAACGGGTGTTCCTATCAACGCCTGCTCCATCGGACCAGCAACATCCTGATCATCGCGGGGGGAGGCATTCCAGCAGGTCGGGGTGATGACCTGATAGTGAGAAATTTTGCCATCGGTGATTTCAATCCAATGTCCGAGAGCCCCACGAGGAGCTTCAGTTAACCCGACACCAAATCCGGAGTATTGATCAAAAGTATTGTCGTAGGAGCTTACACCGGGCGATAACTGTTCAAGCCATACTGACATGGCTTCAGCTACTTTCAACGCTTCCATTGCCCGGGCAACATGCCGATCCATCACTGAGATACCCTGCTGATAATCCCCGTTGATCCACATCCGGGCCAGCGGACCCGCCTCAAATGGTTTATTTTTTAAACGCGGGGCTTTAAGCCACGAATAGGCATCATCATTTTTAGGATAATCCGGCTGCGTTTCACCAATGGCAGGGGTCAGGTTGCTGCTATCGTCACTATACCAAGAATATTTAACAGATTCACTTATGCTACTGGTTGTAAAAGACTGCGGGGAGTCCTTTGAACCATCCTCAATAAAACCGCCTTGAAAAAGTTTTGAACTATTTGCATCGTCTTGTGAAAAAGCTCCATACGCCATCAGGTTTCTAGAGCCTCCGCCCACAGAAAAATAATCGCTATAGGTTTCTCCGACCAGCTGAACATCAGGTAGATAAACATTGTTGATAAAGTCAGTTATCACGATAAGCTTATCTCGAAAGCTGTTTATAGAAGATGAAGTCGGTACCGCTGTAAATCCACCAGGTATAAAACTATTACTGCTGGGCATTTTACCGCCGAAAACTGCTCCCATCTCATGAGCCACCCTTCTGGCTGCGATTGCCGCAGGCAGATTGGCACCGACACCATTCAGTCCATTCCTCATATCCACCTGAAAGGCGGGTGTCCAAGGCGCTTTAGCAGGTCCGGCAACATAGTCAAGGGCTGCTAGCAGATAAAAATGGAGGATATGGGACTGCAGATAATTTGCACCGAGGGTGAGATTGCGTAAAAGGCGGGCATTAGTCGGTGGCAGCCATTCAGAGACGTCTTCAAGAGCCAGCACCGCTGCCTGACCATGAGATATCGGGCAGACGCCGCATATACGCTGGGTAATGATTGGACCATCAAGTGGATTCCGACCGTTCAGCAACGTTTCAAAGCCGCGGAAAAGGGTGCCGGTACAACGTGCATCAACTACCTGGTTAACGCCACCGACCGTATCGGTGGTTATCTCAACTTTCATATGACCTTCAATTCTGGTCACAGGATCCATAACGGTTATCGTCTTCAAACTCTATCTCCAAAATTATTAAAGGATGCACAGATGACACCCAGGTAAGAGCTAGCCCGCAATTCTTTTCATTTTATCTATCACATCCTCGATATTGCCATCGATTAGCAGAAGATTTAATATTACTCAGAGATAACGTCTTTCGGTTACGCTGCTATGGCTTTGCCAAATCATTGAGAATGGAAATCGTATCAGCCAGTCCTACTTTCCCATCACCATCCACATCACTGACACTCACTGGTCTCAAGGGATCGCGACCAGTTAAAACCCTTAGTGTGTCGACAGCATCAGCCAGTTCAGCCGGTTTTTCATAATTTTTATAACTATATTCAACCTTGTAAAAAGGAGAAAAACGGTCAGGGAAACGAGGTTCAGTACAACCGATGCAGATGGCTTCTGCACCAATACACCAGTTTGTCCCACCATTCCATTTGCGAGAAGGACAGTCCGAATTCGTCTCTTCACCCCGGCAGCCAAGTTCTTCCAGGCACTGATTCCGGGTACCAAACGTTTTTGCCTCCTCTCTTTCCCGTCGAGGACAGATCTTATGGAGTTCTGTGCCGTAAAGTGCGCGTGGACGAGCATGGTCATCAAGCTCAGGCACTTCCCCGGCAAGCAGGTGTGCTATGGTCCAGACGATCCAATCCGGATGGGCTGGACAACCGGGAATGTTGATCGTATCCAGGCCGGTAAGTTCACTGACACTGACAATTCCTGTCGGGTTAGGTGAAGCGGCCGGCATACCGCCGTAACTCGCACAGGTACCAATACTTAGGATTGCAGCTGCATCTGGTGCTAACGAATTTACCGCTTCCATAGCCGTCACGTCCCGCCCCTGTTCTGTCCATAGCAGGCAGGTGTGACCGCCAAAAGCCGTTGGGATACCTCCTTCGACAGCAAGAATGTAGCCTCCCTGTGATGCTGTCTCCCTGAGCCGCTGGACAGCCAGATCTCCCGCCGCACCCATCAAATTTGGATGGAAAACTAGATCCAGTGTGTTAACGAGAAGATCAGCGACATCAGTGGGACCCGTTTCACTGAAAAGGTTGGCAAGTGATATGGTGCACCCGGTACAGTTGGCACCGTTTAACCAGATCACCTTTGGCAAAACAGCTTCGCCTGCTGCAAAAGCGTACTCAAGTTTGGTAATAACAGTCATTGGCAGGCTCAGTGCTGTCGCTGAACCAACGCAATATTTCAAGAATTGTCGCCTATGGATTCTCATGTAATCTCCTGCTCCTGAGATTTCTCTGTTCAAAGTAACACTGTGGATGAGCTCCGTTACCATCTCCACAGATCTCTGATATCAAATAAAATGTTGATCAAGACCAGTTGATTAATTTGTCAGGTTATGAAGGGTAAACTCGAAGTGGGTAATTCGTGAAAATAGCTGTGATATGAAAACACTTTAAAATTCCCTGTAATAACAAAATAATTTCTGGCAACATTAATGCCTACACTGTAGCACGTTCTATGCCAGTCACTTAAATCATATAATTACAGTAGGTTAAACCCGTAACTCTACAAGTAAAGAATTTCTGGTATGCAAATTTGTTCTGGAATGGCAACAACATTGACACAGAAAGCATCGGATTCTAACTGTACCTTTTGCAGCTCACTGCTCATTATAGACTTAGAATACTGATATCATTGATTTTTTTTTGCTGGTTCTGTACCGTTCTACTGTAAACCGCTGTTTCAATAACTAATGTCGCTCATCAATAACAGTTCTGAACCTTCAATAACAGTTCTGAACCTTTCGTCAAACCACCGGAAGGGGCAGGAATCCGTTTCACTCAGACCGATATAAAGTTGTAAGAGCTAGGAAAGTGTACTGAACTTCATTAATTGTTCTGTACTTTTTCTGCGACAGAGATAATCTTATTACGCTACGTTCTCTGATAAGAAAACAAGAATAACAGCTAGATACCTCTCACTTCATTGGGTATCTGCAATTTGACCTGCGACAAGCATAGAGCTGTTGGGGATCACTCCGATGGACCCGGAAGAATGAGCAACGATTTCTGCTGCCCGGTCGATGCTGATTTTCTCTACACCTATCATGGAACAGAGCCTCTCCGGTAAGGCAGTAACCATATAGATACTGATTCGCTCTGTCTTTTCCATCATCGCCAGGGCAGTACCACCGTTTCCCACGTAATGCTCGACCAGCTCACAAAAGGCAGCCTCCCGGCTGCCCATCTCAAAATAGGGTAGAAATGTTTTCGAACCAATTCCGTCGACACACTCTGCCAGCATAATGAGGGTCTCGCCATCCCGGACAAGACTGGCCGCGTTGTGGATCGATTTGTGGGCCTGGATCATATTAATGTCCTTTGGATAGCCGCCAGCGGAGGCCAGGACCAAATCAAATCGTTCATGCTGTTTTATCTTGTAGCAGTCATCAAGTTCTGTGCATACTGACAGAAAATCTTCATAATTCCTGCCAAAATAATATTTAGCCGGTACTCCGCTGCTGTCCAGTATGGCGTGAATTGACAGATAGTCGGGAAGCATGTCATGAATTTCCTTTAAGTCCCAGGCAAGCGGGTTACCGTCAAGATTGCCGGGCCAGCACCCGGCAGCAAGCTGCATTCGCTCCCGATCGAGGAAGAGGCGATGATTTGAAAAAATGGCCTTCTTTTCAGCAAGCCCCGGGAAAAGCAGCTTTCTGGCACCTCCATACCCGGCAAAGTAGTGATGTGAGACGGTACCGATGGTAATAATCAGCTCTGAGTGAATTACATCCTTCCTGACTCTTACATCTGTCCCAACAGTGGTCGTGCCGAGATGGTCAAAACATTCCTCATCGCTGCAGTCGTGGTGTATAAATCGAAACCGTTCATAAACATCACCATAGGCAGCCAGACACTCATCATCTGTTTGCCTCGGATGTGTTCCATAGGCAATATAGAAGCAGATCTGCTCGTCAGTGATCCCCTTGTTTTTCAGGGATTGTAATGACCATGGCAGGATCCGGTCGTAGCCACACAGGCGGGTTTTATCCGCCACGACAATTGCCACATTCCCCGTAATCCTCCTGTTGCCTATCAGGTTTTCAAGATTCTGGATGAATTCTTTCTCTGACACATCAGGCGTCGGCTCATTAAATGCCAGTTGCGCTGCCAGCTCCGGTACCCGAAGTGATATGCTTGTTCGTCCATATTTCAGGGATATATTCATCTTATCCGGTACCTGCACAAATGGGCTGACTATCAAAGATCCTGCAATGTGTCACCGAGCTGTTTAAGCAGATCTTCTGTACTGGATTGGCTTGCAGGTAAAAGAGGCTGCCGGACATTCCTCCATCGGGAATCACCCCGTTTTACTGCAAGCAATCCTTTCATTGCAGGAATAGGTGCGTAACCCTCTACTGATTTTCTAAAGGTTACCATTTCCGTATTGAGCTGTTCCAGGTCGCCCTCTTTCACTCCAGTGCCAACATCATATACCTGTCGGATAGCAGCGGGATTGATATTACAGGTCGCAGAAATACAGCCCATTCCACCGAATTCTAGACCTTCTTTTAAAAAATGTTCGGATCCGGGAAAGACGGAGATGCCCGGAGCAGCTTCGATAACCGCCTTGGTGTTTTCAAAATCTCCGGAACTGTCCTTATAGGCTACGAAAACATCAGGGTAGTCAGCTGCCAGACGTCCTGCAAGTGACGGGGTGAAACCAATACCTGCCATTGGGGGAATATGATACATGCAGATTCTCAGCTCCGGCAGGTTAACCGTATCAATCAGCCTGGCGAAATATGCGTAAAGCCCGTCATCACTCGCATTTTTGAAAAAGAACGGTGGCAGGGTCATCACCGCACGACAGCCAAGCTTTATGGCATGCCGACAGAGTATCACTGTATCTTCAAGATTACAGAGCCCAGTACCCGGCATCATCACCGCCGGGTCAATCCCATTGTCAGCAAGTGTATCTACAGCGGCCAATCGCTCTTGAACGGTCATGGAGAGCGCTTCTCCGGTGGTCCCAAAGGGTGAGAGATAGTGAATGCCATTTTCCAGCAGCCATTTTGCCTGACTGATATATAAATCAGGAGCAAAGCTGAGGTCATCGTTAAAGGGAGTGAGTATCGGGGTTGTTACGCCGGTCATCTTGTTGGGGTCCATATTTGTCTTTTCCTTTTTTTCCATGTTAAAAGAGTAGGTTTCACCACTAACGTTTGAGGCAAAAGCAGCTTACACAATGATTTTTTATTTTCTACAATTTTATTGCGTAACTCCGGTTTAATTCCACGTCCGCTTGCGGCGGGGTAGTTCATTAATACCAAATAATTGTCAGAGTAATTTAATTGTCAACGGCTTTTTTCTTTGATGGCATCACGTATGTCATCTAGAGAATACGTTATATCACACCAAAATATTCACGAGTACATTGGACATAAGGTTTCTTGTACAATGATACGTTTGAAAGGTCATCAGTCAACGGATGACTTGCCGCAGCCTCAGGTAGTTTAGAGAATATCTTTGTTGCCGAAGCAGATCGAAAATGATAAATTCCTACCTGAATTGGAGAGGCACTGCTCTTGAAGCTCTTATCTTAAGAATTTCCTGAAAACATTTTCCTCTTCCCTTAATCCATCTGACAACGAAGCCGAAAGGCTCTATCGTTAGCCGGCAGTAAAGAGTTGACGGTTTTTCTACCTGGCATTTTAAACAAATAAACAAAAAGAGGTCCATATGATAGATCTTATGTCCATCGCACGAACAGAGCACGACGGCGGCGACCTGTTCGGGCTCTTGTCAAATCTTTTCGAAGCTGCTGAAGAAAAACCAAAAGGCTACCCTGACGCCGTTATATGGAAAGGCGGAAATCTGGAAGGCAGCGTCAACCCTGTCGCACATTCTTTAACCGATGCCTTCGCACTTATCGG
>CAZOWJ010000013.1:0-58084 GCA_964583415.1 uncultured Desulfocapsaceae bacterium | reverse complement strand
TATTAACGTTGAATTCAGCGGTGCGAGTCACCGCGTCCGCTGGAACGACTGGTTGTTAGAAGGTATGGCACTACTCACTGGGTGCCGCCTCCTCCGATTGAGGCAAATGGTCGGTGATCTCAAACCAAGGCGCTTTTGAACCAACCATAACGTGACGAATAGGCTTGCAACCTGGGTCACCATCTACAGTACCCAACGCTAAACCGAAGGCATCTTGAAACGTTTGCTTAAAAACATACTGCATTGTGGAACCACACACCTTGCAGAAGGTACGCGTGACTTCCGGAGAAGATTGATACTTGCCCAGTAGCGCTTCACCTTGAACCCATCGGAAGTTATTGACCTCGACATATGCCCATGTCGCAAAAGCTGCACCAGTGATCTTCCGACACATAGCGCAATGGCAGTTGCGCGCAAACTGGAGCGGGCTAATAATTACGTATTTGATTGCACCACAGAGACAACCACCGGTAACCATATTTTCCCCTTCTAAAGATGCAATAAACGGAAAGTTTCTATCCTGTCGCCTTACAACTGACTGTTTTTTTCATGGTAACTACTAATTAGGTTAGCAAAATGGAAAAACAGAAGCAATCGGGAACTCCTCTTCGGGAGACGCTAAGGCATCTTTGCAAATGAATCCCACCCCCTTTTTTCCGTAAGATTCGTCCACAGGAAATCACGGATAGCCAAGCGTGTGGTTTTGCGAGTTGCACGTTGACCTGCCAGTGTTCTGTGTTGCCACTTAGATCTTTTCAAGAAGTATTTGTCCCGCCTTTACTGCCTGCTTGCGCCAGTTCCGCCAATAACTTTCCGCCTGTTGCTCGCGTAAACAACGTAAATAGCGTACCCGTTGTGCAGCATTAAGATGTTCGTGGATCAATGGTAGTAGACCTTCCTCTATATTATAAGCCATTTTTTCAGGGGCAAGACACACCGGAACGATGCATTCTGTTGGCAGGTTCAACTCTTTGGATATTGCCAGGCAAGCCTCCCGGATACTGTGTGCTTTGGCATTATCCGGTTGTAAGATTTGATAAGGCGGTTTCCATTCACGTACAGGCCGTAAGCGGTCGATATGTGTAGCCACTGCAATAATAACAGGTAAGGTTTGGTTTGGACATTCTTGCTGGAAGTAATGGCGAACAGCTTGCAATTGTTGTGCGTCCACATGGCGGGCAGCCTGGGTTGCATTACAAACAACTATTATGACATCTATATTTTTCCATTCCCCTTTAAGTGCAGCGTGCTTCTGATCCTGCGATATACCGCCATAACCGGCGCTATCTAATATAATTGCTTGTTGCAGACCATCACGTTCCAGTACGTAAGGTGTTATGCGAGAGGTCGTGGGCAGGATTCCCGATGCAGACTTTACTTCGCCAAACAAAGCGTTAATCAAGCTGGACTTGCCGCTACTGACTTGGCCTAAAACCAGGAAACGAAGCGGCTCAATGGATTGGTCTCGAGCCAAGCTTTTGGATGTATCTTTTTTTGAGGCCGAGCTTAAGCGCTCAGTGGGGACAATATCATCCAGGGTTAATTGCCCACTGTAGAGTTCTATCGCGTAATAGCCGAGCTTTTTTATGTAGGCGTTAATTAGGCGATTCGATATTTCAGAGGTGACGGTATTCATTCCTTTGCTGAATAATAAGCCGCGAGCATGTGTCATCGCAGCACCTGGCCAATTAAATAGCCAATTCCCAACATTGAATAAAGATTTGAGGTTATAGATGGAATCAAGAGATTGCTTGGCGCGCAAAAAATCACCAACCCGAACGGCATGGCTACCCGGAATTTTATCGAGTACTTCATGTTGAATATCGTTACAAACCAGCGTAATCAACTTAAGCAAATACGGTAGCGGGAACTCCAGAAGAGGACGCTTTGAATCGGCATAGAAGTGTCTTGCAACCACCGTCAATACTTCATTTGTCAGTTGCCAGACCTTGCTGGCGTCGGTCAATACATTGGCTTCTTTTTGCCAACGCTCGGCTAATGGCTCAAGTTCCAGCCAAATCGGCTGGGCATTGTCCGGCCAATTCGGGTTGGGCTCAATTGCTAAGGTATCTACAAACACTGGCTTATCCCTCTGTCTTCGCCAGTACAATAAGCAATACGTCAGCGCAAAATTAGCCGATAAAATTGCCAGGCCCCGATAAAGCCAATCGTGCTGCCACAGCCAGTAACCGCCTAAAACGAGTAATACCAGCCAAGGCAGCAAAAACACTCCAGAGACTATGATTGTAAAGCGTGTTACAGGTACTGGCATAGCCTTAGTCCTTATTGCTGAGATATTGACGCGCTGTGTTAAACGCTTCCTTGTATGCTTGTCTCAAGTTCGCTTGATCTGGCATTGCACCACGTTTAACACCATATAAATAAACGCAAAAAACCTTGCCGAGCGCATACGTCATTGCTCCCGAACCAGCACCCGCCACCGCCCAGCCGTACACAGGGACAAGTTTTAACAGTTCTCGCCCTAATAGCCCTATTCCTACACTTGTGCCCATTAATGCAGCAAATTCTGCATAAAGAGTGCCCGTCAGTTCCAGGCCATAAATTGATGCAATACTGTGGAACAATTTGGCTTGCACGGCCATCACCAAGGGCAGCCCAGCCAGCGGTATCGCCCCCAGCCCAATATTAAGAAGAGCGTAACCAATGATATGCGGGTGGGCTTGTTGGGCGTGAAAATCCAGCAATTCTTTGTGCTGCTCAGTACCCCGCAATAGGCCTATCATACCTAGCGGCAACACAGTTTCCATGGTGTCCCATAAGGCATTTAAACCATAATCATTAGGCTCGTAGCCATCCTCGGGCAGCGTGAAGTCAATGGGCACAAAATGAACTGACAATGATTTGAACCAGTCGCGTTGATACAGCAAAGCTTGTGCTAAGGCATGCGGCACTTGCGGCGCAAACGGTAATTGTTGATAAGGATAGGGTTGAATGTGTTCAGTATCAGCGGAGGGATATCCTTCGTGCAAAGTGGTTTGTACCACAATGATAGGCCATTCCGGATGTTGCTTATGAATAGTAAAAACGGCTGCAACCACTTCCGCTTGGTTCATATCCAAAGCCCGCATCACAACTATCAACAAATGCGCCTGATTGGCACACCAGGCTAAATCTTCACTCGGATTGTACTCTGTTTCACCTAAACCTCGGGTGTCGAGAAACCGCAGTATTGGATGGCTCGCCGATGGAAAATCATAAAACCGCGACCTTCTTGTGCAGGCCTGAAAACCATTGCCAATTTCAGCAGCATCACTAAAGGTCAGTGCCCGTATCAAGGAAGTCTTACCTGATTGCGTTTTACCTAATAACCAAAAAACTGGAATCGGCAGGCGCTGCTTAACCTCGTTTATTTTGGCGTCTACGCCGCCTGCTTTTGGGGTAAAAATCGAATCTTTTAGAGATTCCCAAAATCTGCTGCTAATAAAATGCATTTTGCTTACTTAAAAGGCAGTTAACGTCGTTGAGTATTAAGGGGTTAATATTTTAGCGCTCCCGAAAGAAAGACAAGTTCCCTTAATACAAGGATTAAAAGAATACTAACTGATCTAACCCTCCAGATCAACTCAAGACGATAAAGTGGTCCTCTCTCAAGAGCTATCACCTGACAATCTCAAGATTTTATGTAAAACTGAAGATTTAGATTTTTCCCTATGAAGGTACAGTCGTTAATCATTCTCTTAGCTGTGAATATTATGATTCTTCCAGAAAGCCTCCGTCTTGGTAGTAAATATGTCAGGTTGACACTATTCCTGTTTAATCTTTGGATCGAAAATCATGACGAAAACTGCACCATCTTGTAGAAAGTTATACTCATAGCATGCAAGATTGGGTCTCGATTGATATAGCTAATATGTTGTCAGCTGGCTATCCGCTCCCATCTCTGGTCACTTTTTGAGTCTGTCCAGGGGCTGACCGTTTTATTGAATTCATGGAAATGATCTGTTTTCAAGTGCACATCAAAGGCATCTTTGTCTTTATAAACTTCGTAGAGAAAAATCCTTCTTTTATCATCAGGGTCCTGGCAGACATCAAACTGCAGGCACCCCTCTTCATGATGCAGTGAGTTATAGGCCTGCTTTTTCATTGCCTCCATAAACGAGGAGACATGATCCTGCTTTATTAAAAAATCAACGGTTACGACAAACATGATCTTTCCTTTATTTCATTAACTAATTGCGGGTATTGGTAAACTCGATCATCATCCCATCCGGCAGGACGACAACAATTACCTTGTTGCCCTTATTCGGTCCGCTGTCAACAATCAACGGGGTTGGAGAGAGCGTCGTTATTCCATCATCATAGGCCAAACATCTTTGCACCGCCAAATCGACATCATCGACCATCAGGCAGAGATGATAATGCCCGACATCAACCATTCGCGGCCGGTGGTGATTAAGCTCTGCCCTGCCGCCATATTGTGAAATCTCGAAGAGCTGATCATGGATCCTCATGTAGGCGATCACCACTTCGATACCGGTGACACCGGTAACAAATTCCTGGTTTCCAGGCTCCCGGGAGGATTTATCAAGGAGTTCAAATCCGAGAATGTCACGTAAGAAGGTGACAGTCCAGTCAACGTCGGCCACGGCAATACCGGTGTGGTAATATTTTTTTACTTCAATTGAGTTCATGTTTCCCTCACGATTCTCTCAGACCTATTATAAAACGTACAGATTAGCTGCCCTCTGGTTTCATCCCATTGATTACCTCAGCACCCTGCTACCAGTCACCTGGAGAGAACGAAACAACATCGTCGATTGAGTCCCGGGACATGATGATCATGAGCAGGCGATCTACCCCGAGTGCAATACCGGCCGCACTGTCAATGAGTGCCAGATCTTCGAGAAAGCGCTCCGGCATCTGCATATCCCGGCCAGACGTCGCTTTAATCTCGGTTTTTTCTTTTTCAAAACGGAGCCGCTGCTCCTCCACATCGGTAAGCTCACTGAACCCATTGGCCAGCTCCAGCCCGTTTATATACATCTCAAAACGCTCAACCACGGCCGGATCTCCCTCTTTCCTCCGTGCCAGTGAACCGCACTGGACCGGGTAATCATAGAGAAAGAGCGGGCAACGGGTGCCGAGCTGAGGCTCGATATATTCGACCATCATTTCATCGAACATGTTTTCTGACAGTGCGTCGTCCGCAGACATGGTACAAAACGCTGTGAATGCCTCGTTAACAGTCATCCGTGGCCATTGCTGCTGAAGATCCATCTCCTGCAGACAGGACTGAACAAGAATCGGTTGAAATTTCTTCTGCGCTGAAAGATCATGGGTGACGTAGCGTACCAGATTCTGACAATCATCCATCAAGTCTTGGTAATCAGATCCCGCCCGATACCATTCAAGCATGGTGAACTCTTCAAGATGTTTACGTCCCAACTCGCCTTTCCTGAAACAGGGAGAGAGTTGGAATATTCGTTCAGCACCGTGCGCCAGAAGACGCTTCATACATTGCTCTGGCGATGTCTGGAGGAAACAGGACTCGGCCGAGATCGGTTCAATGTTGCTTTCGGGGATCATCACCGGCTGGCGCAGCGGGGTGTCAACTTCAAGAAAATGCTGTCTTGCAAAGAAATTACGGATAGAACGAAAAAGGGCTGCACGAAGGTGCAGCCCCTCAAGGTCAAGCATAGCTGCTACTCTTTGACCCGGGTGACGTATGCCCCGGTGCGGGTATCAATCTGGATTTTATCGCCCTCTTCCACAAACGGAGGAACCTGGAGCTGGTATCCGGTTTCAACGGTGATTGGTTTGGTATCGGTACCCGAGGTATCACCACGCGCCCATGGATCGGCCTGGGTCACGGTCAGGTTAACAAAAATCGGCAGAGAAACATCAATTGGCCGTGTCCCAAAGAACAATACCTGGACCTCCATATTATCCATCAGGTAATTGATATTGTCGCCGAGCTGTTCCCGGTTAAGGAAAAGCTGCTCGTAATTCTCGGTATCCATAAAATGATATTCGTTACCCTGGTTATAGAGATATTGCATGTTTCTCTCTTCCAGATCGGCCTTTTCAAACTTGTCATTTGAGCGATAGGTATTTACAAGCTGGTTGCCGGTGATCATATTCCGCATTTTGCAGCGATACAGCGCCTGCCCTTTACCCGGCTTGGAAAACTCGAATTCAATAATGACATAAGGTTCTCCGTCAATTTGTAACTTCAACCCTTTTCGTAAATTTGACGCACTGAACATTTGCTATCTCCTCTACAAGACCGAACGAACCGGAAGACATCAAAACAGTCACCGGAACAACAGTCTTATTTTATTTTGTGTAATTTGTAAGTATACCCAGCTGGTGCTCTGTTTGGCAACCGCAAAAAAGTACATACCCTGGGAGTTGCGGCTTGCCTGCATGAAATTCACCATTATAATCCTCATATCATGCCTGTTTTTTGAAGCATAACCACTCAATCCTAGTATAATAAACGGCTATTCTACTGGTACATTATGGCAAATAAAGTTGGAATCATCTCAGACACACACCTGACGGGTTGCAGTGATACCTTTAAGCGGCATGTCGATCTGGCTTTTCAGGACTGCAAAATCATCATTCATGCAGGCGATATCACAGATCTCGAGGTGTTGGAGGCTTTTTCAGGAAAAACGCTCTACGCTGTTCATGGCAACATGTGCAGCCAGCCTGTTAAAAAACGTTTTCCCGAATCCAGATCTATTTCCATTGACGGCTACGTCATAACTATCTGCCACGGCGCAGGCATGCGGACCACGGTTGAGGAAGGGTTGTTCGATCGATTCTTTGATGCAGACTGTATCATTTACGGTCATACCCACCAGCCGGTGCGTCATCGTGTCGGCAAGATCCTGTTCATAAATCCCGGCAGTTTTTCCAGTACAGGACGCTTTGGTAACCCCGGTACCTATGCAATACTTGAAACCTCAGAAAACGGGCTTACTGCAACCCTTCACTCCCTGCCGCAATCAAAATGAAACCATTATGGACCCCATGGCGCATTGAACATGTACTTGGCAAGACGAAATCACCCCCAGGATGCCTCTTCGAACCGCCCGGATCCGGGAAGCATTCGAAACAGCATTTGCTGCTTTATCGAGACCGTCATGCGCTCTGCCTCATGAACCGTTTTCCCTATAGCAACGGTCATTTACTGGTGGCACCGACAGAACATGTCAGCTGCATTACCGAACTCACTCCGGCCCAGACAGGACCGCTCATGGAACTGGTCAGCAGGGCAACGGCAATCCTCAGAGCACACCTGAACCCGGACGGTTTCAATATCGGTGTCAATATCGGCAGTGAGGCCGGAGCAGGCATCAGCGATCATCTGCATTTTCACATCGTCCCCCGCTGGCAGGGTGATCATAATTTTATTAGTGTCCTCGCTGATGTCAGGACCATCCCCGAACACATAGAAACAAGCTTTGACAAACTTCTTCCAGAATTTCAATCATAGACGAAACCAAGACAGCTGACATGACCGCACCCTTAAAACTCACCCCGATGCTCAAGCAATACCTTGAGATTAAAGACCAGCACAAAGATACCATCCTGTTTTATCGAATGGGCGATTTTTATGAAATGTTTTTTGAAGATGCTCAAATCGCTTCGAAAATCCTTTCCATTACCCTGACGTCACGCAACAGCAAGAACGATGCCAACCGGGTCCCGATGTGCGGTGTGCCCTATCATGCTGCTCAAACATACATTGCCAAAATGGTTCAGGCCGGAAAACGTGTGGCAATCTGTGAGCAGGTCGAAAATCCTGCCGAAGCAAAAGGAATTGTCAAGCGCGAGGTCATCCGGGTAATTTCACCGGGTGTCGTCACCGATGATCAACTGCTGGATGAAAAAGAAAACAGTTATGTCAGTGGTATTTATCGATTGGCAGAGGGTAATAAAATAACCTGGGGCATCAGTTTTCTTGACCTGAGTACCGGCGATTTCAGTACCGGAGAATTTGTCGAAAGCAGCGATGTTCCAGAACAGATCCTCGACCAGCTATCCCGGATGAACCCTGCCGAGATTCTTATCAATGAGTCAGATTATCAAACGCTTCTGCCTCTCTTGAAGGCTATCGAAATTAATCTTTCAGAAATTTGTATCACCAGCAGGCCTTCACACATTTTCCACCTCGACAGCGCGGTTGAGATACTGACCGATCATTTTGGGGTGATCAGCCTTGATGGCTTTGGCTGCAGGGGCTATCACTCAGGCATTATAGCCGCCGGGGCACTGCTCGATTATGTGATCGAGACCCAGAAAGCGGATCTCAGCCATATTGAAAGGCTCAAGCCGATAGATCTCCATGCGATCCTGCTTATTGACGACTCATCCAGAAGAAATCTTGAGCTCACCCAGACGCTGATAGGCAGTAAACGGGAAGGATCGCTGCTTTCTGTGCTGGACAAAACCTGCACGCCTATGGGTGCCAGGCTGTTGAAACACAATTTGCTGTTTCCTCTGCAAAATATCAAACGTATTAAAGCGCGTCTCAAGGCTGTCGGATATCTGCACAAGTACAGCAAAACCCGTAAGAAATTAAGAGAAGCACTGACCTCGATTTACGATCTCGAGCGACTCAACAGCCGAATGGTCCTCGGTCATGGCAATGGCCGTGACGCAGTTGCACTCAAACAATCGTTTGCCAAGCTTCCGGAAATACATCAACTTCTGGCTGAGTGCGAAAACAAAAAAATTCAGGAAATATGTGCTGAATTTGATCCCTTGACTGATCTTCACGACCTGCTTGCTTCGGCCATCGCCGATGATCCTCCGATCACACTGCGGGATGGCAACCTGATTAGACGGGGATATAATGAGGAGCTGGATGAGATTGTCTCCCTGCTGCGTGATGGTAAACAGCTTATCCTCAAACTTGAACAGCAGGAACGGCAGAAAACAGCAATTCCCAAACTGAAAATCGGCTACAATAAGGTTTTCGGGTATTTCATAGAAGTCAGTAAAATCAACAGCCACAAGGTTCCTGACCATTACATCAGAAAACAGACCCTGGTCAACGCCGAGCGCTTTATCACTCCTGAACTCAAAGAGTTTGAGAGCAAGGTGCTCAGTGCCCAGGACCGCAGACTCGAACTTGAGTATCAGCTTTTTACCCATATCAGGAAAATTATTGCTGAACACAGTTCACGCCTGATCAAATCAGCCCAGCTCATCGCCCAGGTAGATGTTTTCTGCTGTTTTGCGGAAATCGCCAGGCAGTATCATTATTCACAGCCCCAGATCACCAATGATGAAACAATTACCATCACTGAAGGGAGACATCCCGTCATTGAAAAGGCACTGCCTTCGGGGAAATTTGTACCAAACGACATTGCCCTTGATCAGACCCAAAAACAGGTCTTGATCATTACCGGCCCAAACATGGCCGGAAAATCAACGATCCTCAGGCAGACCGCATTAATTGTGCTGATGGCCCAGATGGGTAGTTTTGTGCCGGCAAATCAGGCCTCAATCGGCATCGTAGACCGTATCTTTACCAGGGTGGGTGCCATGGATGATCTTCGTCGCGGTCAATCAACCTTTATGGTCGAAATGAGTGAAACGGCCAACATACTCAATAATGCAACCACCAAAAGCCTGGTCATCCTTGATGAAATAGGCAGAGGCACCTCAACCTTTGACGGCTTGTCAATTGCCTGGGCTGTTGCCGAAGCACTGGTCTCTAAAAACGGCATCGGCATAAAAACGATGTTTGCAACTCACTATCATGAACTTACCGATCTGGCCCGAAATGAGGTTCGCGTACAAAACTACTCTGTTGCCGTCAAGGAATGGAACGACACAATAATTTTTCTGCACAAACTGGTTGAGGGGGGAACAAATCGAAGTTACGGCATACAGGTTGCCGCCCTTGCCGGTGTCCCGGACCAGGTCGTCAAACGGGCCGAGGAAATTCTCAGGAAAATTGAACGGGGCGAACTCGACTATCAGCAGGCTAACAGTAGTAAGAATCTAAAGAGCAGGAGTGATCATAGAAGCGTTTCCAACAGCCCGAGCCAGCTTTCCCTTTTTCCACCACCGTCACACCCGATAATAGACCTTCTGGAGTCCACCAGCATCGACGACATGACTCCCCGCCAGGCCCTTGATTTTTTGTATCGCCTCGAAGATCTGGTCAAATGAAAACCGGCAACTGCAGGCGACAATAGTGGCGTATGATCGAACATCAGCTTTTTTTTTGCGATATTAGCCACAATTATGTATAGTCAGCCCAATTATAACCTTTTGTTTTATGAGGCCTCCGCCATTTGTATATTGACTTCAACACCAGCCTCAATCATGGTCTCATTGCTATTTGCCCGATGAAAAAACATATCCTCATCATATTTTCATCTCTGATTTTTCTGACGTTTACCTTTGCCAACCTCTGTTCTGCAGCCGGGCAGAGTCAATATAACGATAAAGCTGAACTCAATACCCACTACCAGCAGGCAAAATTCTTTTATAATCAACTCAAGACCAATGCCAAGCTGGCGGCATCACGAGATAACTGGCTCAAGGGAGCCGGGAACTTCCGCCGTATTTATCTTGCTGAACCAAAATCGGACTATGCACCCGCCTGTCTATTTATGCTCGGCCGTCTCTATTTTGATATGTATAAAGCCTTCGGCAAAGGTATCGACCTTGGAGAATCTATCTCCTATTACCGCGATGTCGGCTCCCTTTTTCCCGGGCATCGATTCGCTGACGATGCGTATTATGCTGTGGGAATCATCCTTCTCGAAGAAGTAAATGACCCCAGAAGAGCGGCAAAATCGTTTGGAAAAATTGTCTCGGAATATCAAGGCGGTGACATGCACGCCCAGGCTGAGACAAAGCTGAAAATCCTGACCAAAGATTTCGATATTCCGTTGCCAACCGTTATGGTCGGTAATTCCCAATTGATGAAATTGACAAACGTGTTGCCGGTTAAGTACTGGTCTTCTAACGACTATACCCGTGTTGTCATTAAAACATCTGGTCCGGTAACATACCGCGAAGAGCTTCTCGAAGAAATCGGTAAGCAGCCCCGCAGGCTCTACATTGACTTTCTGGAAAGCTATATAGAACCGCGTTTCAGGTCGCCCGTGCCCATCGAGGACGGCCTGTTACAACGGGTCAGAACCGGTCAGTACACAACCGATACCGTCCGGGTGGTTCTTGATATTGAATCTATCTCGAGTTACAAGATATTCAGTCTGCCCGACCCGTTTCGGGTGGTAATTGATGTCAGGGGAGAAAATAAAAAACCGCTGAGATCTCTGGCTATTGCCCGGAAACAATCGCCTGATCATTTATCACTGAGTCCAAATTCAAGAGGTACAGCAACCGGCTCTGATACGCAGATGCCAGGCCAAAACCAGCTTGAACCTTCCCCTCCTGATAACTCAGGCATTGGAAATGAAGATAAAAAAGTCCTTACCGTTATTGTCCTGAATGATAAAAAGAAAACTCATGTCGCTGAAAAAAATAATGATAATAATCTGGGATACAATGACAGGCAGGACCAGCCTGTCAACTCCAGGATATCACTTGCCCAGCAGCTTGGACTCGGGGTCGGAAAGATCGTCATCGATCCCGGTCATGGCGGCAAAGACCCTGGCGCCCTGGCCTTCGGTCTGAAAGAAAAAGATATTGTCCTGAAAGTTGCTAAGAACCTATCCCATCACCTGAAAAAGGACATGAATGCAGACGTGATACTGACCAGGGACAGCGATACCTTCCTCTCCCTAGAAGAACGCACTGCAATAGCAAACACAAATGATGCCGACCTTTTCATATCACTGCATATCAACGCCCACCCGTCGCCGAAGGTAAAGGGCTTTGAAACCTATTTCCTCAACCTCAGTACAAATGATGAAGCCATGCGGGTGGCCGCTCGAGAAAATGCTACGTCTGCACATCAAATGAGTGATCTTGAGGACATTCTTTCAGATATCATGCAGAATTCGAAGATCAATGAATCCTCCAGGCTTGCCCAGCAGGTGCATAATTCCATCGCCAATGGACTCGACACTCCCTATACCGTCAAAGACATGGGAGTAAAGCAGGCACCATTCTATGTTCTAATCGGTGCCGGCATGCCTGCCATCCTTATCGAGCTTGCCTTCATCTCCAACCCTGAGGATGCCCGGCTTCTTGGAGATGACACCTTTATTGATAAAATGACAGCTGAGATATCACAAGGCATACTGGAATATGTCAACGCCAACACTGCTCAGCTGTAGCCTCACTATTTCACGAGTCATATAGGCCCGCCATTCTTCGTCTCTTTTGCGAGAGGCATTCCTCGGTTGGCAGACCACCTCAGTTCGTGAAATATGGTTCTTCCGGTAAACGAGTACCTGTTTGCTATTATCATCACTCAGTTGTCCATCAGATTCCCTTTGCTCGGCGGCACCAAACGGGGGGCAGCTAATATGCGCATTCCTTTTTCAGGGAGACGTTATCAGGCTCAAACAAAAAAAGGAGTGTTCCCTGGAAATCCAGGAAACACCCCTTTTGAATCAAAAAACTTCTAATTCTATTTAATTTTTGATGCTTTTAATCGAACAAGTGATCGTTGAAGAGCAGCTTCGGCTCGCATAACATTAACCGACTCATCATGCGATTGGGCCTTTGTCAGTCTCTTTTCTGCTCGTTCTTTGGCCTTCATGGCCCGTTCTACATCAATCTGGCTACCAAACTCCGCGCTCTCTACCAGAAAGGTTATTTTATTATTGGATACTTCACAAAAACCGCCGCTGATCATCAGACTCTCGCGTTTTTTGCCGGTTTCATATGACAAAATACCTATCTTGATAGTTGAGAGGAACGGGGCATGATTGGCCAGAACACCGAAGTCACCTCCATACCCTGGTGCATTTACAATGTCAACATTCTCGTTGACCACTGCACCGGTTGGAGTAACTACTTCCAATGCTATCTGCTGTGCCATTGATATTACCTCTCGTCAGCTGGATTATTTGCTCTTGGCTGCTGCTGCTTTCTCAACAGCCTCGTCTATGGAGCCAACCATATAAAACGCACTTTCTGGGAGGTCGTCATGCTTACCTTCAAGGATTTCTTTAAAGCCCTGGACGGTATCTTCAACCTTGACGAACTTTCCAGCCATACCAGTGAAAACCTCCGCAACGGTAAAGGGCTGCGACAGATATCTCTGGATCTTTCGTGCACGGGATACGAGCATTTGATCCTCTTCCGAAAGCTCATCCATACCAAGAATGGCTATAATATCCTGAAGGTCTTTATACTTCTGCAATGACACCTGGACACCACGGGCCACCAGGTAATGCTCCTCACCGATAACGTTGGGATCGAGAATCCTGGATGTTGAATCAAGCGGATCAACAGCGGGATAGATACCAAGCTCCGAAATCTGTCGGGAGAGAACAACCGTTCCGTCGAGATGGGCAAAGGTAGTCGCAGGTGCAGGATCGGTCAAGTCATCGGCAGGTACATAAACACACTGTACAGCGGTGATTGATCCTTTATTCGTGGAGGTAATACGTTCCTGAAGCGCACCAAGGTCAGTAGCCAGTGTCGGCTGGTAACCAACAGCAGAAGGAATTCGACCGAGAAGGGCGGAAACCTCAGAACCTGCCTGGGTGAACCGGAAGATATTATCGACGAAGAAAAGAACGTCCTGTCCTTCCTCATCACGGAAATACTCAGCAGCGGTAAGGCCGGTGAGACCAACACGAGCACGGGCTCCCGGAGGTTCCGTCATCTGTCCGTAAACGAGCGCTGCTTTCGGCAGTACGCCTGAATCTTTCATCTCGTGGTAGAGATCATTACCCTCGCGGGTACGCTCTCCAACACCACAGAAAACTGAAATACCACCATGATGCATGGCGATATTGTTTACCATCTCCATCATGATAACGGTCTTACCACAACCGGCACCACCAAAGAGTCCCATTTTACCACCAAGCGGGAACGGCACCAGCAGGTCAATAACCTTGATACCGGTCACCAGTACACGTACCTCGGTGTCCAGGTCGGTAAAAGCGGGCGCATCTCTGTGAATCGGCAGCGAATGAGGAGAATCAATCGGTCCCAATCCGTCAACCGGACGGCCAACCACATTCATGATACGTCCCAGTGCTGCCTGACCAACCGGGATGGTAATCGGCAGCTCGCTATCACGTACTTCCATGCCCCGGACAAGACCATCGGTCTGGTCCATGGCAATGCAGCGACAAACGTTATCACCAAGGTGCTGTGCTACCTCGATAACCAGGTTGTCTGGTTTATCTGAAATTGCAGGATTGTTTATCATGAGCGCACTCATGATAAACGGCAGATTTCCTGCATCAAATTCAACATCAACGACAGGTCCAATAACCTGTAAAACTTTTCCTACTCTCTGCTCACTCATCGGGCCTAACCCCTCCTATAAGTCTGAGATTATCCTTAAAGTCTGATTACATTATTTAAGGGCTTCGGCACCGCCAACAATATCCATCAATTCTGATGTAATAGCGGCCTGGCGAGCCTTATTGTATACAATAGTTAAATTTTCAACGATATCTTTACAGGCGTTGGTGGCGTTATCCATGGCTGTCATTCGAGCAGCATGCTCACTTGCACCAACCTCAAGCATTGCATGATAGATCATGACATTGAGGTAGAGTGGCTGAAGGACATCCATGATTTCTTCTGTGGACGGTTCGTAAATATATTCACCAGAAATTTTCTGGACTTCCTCACCCTCTGCAGGCTCTAACGGCTGAACGGGGAGAAAATCCTTCTGGGCAGGGGCCTGAACTGCGATCGACCTGAATTCACCAAAAAGGACTTCAACTTTATCTGCACCACCGTTTAAGAAATTTTCCGATACTTCTGTTGCAATTTCGCGGGCATTAAACATCTGAAAACTTCCCATGATGTCATCGTATACTTTGCGAACCTTACCTGTTTTTCTGAGAATCTGGTTCCCTTTCTTTCCTACACAGACAAAACTTACCTTCTTTCCTTCAGACTCATATTGTCTCGTCTTTTTATTTGCGAGTTTAATGATATTTGAGTTGAAGGAACCACACAGACCGCGATCGGAGGTGATAACGACAATCTCGACTGTCTTTATCTCCCTGTTTTCCATGAGCGGAAAGCTGTCTGTATTAGATCCGCCTGACAGATTCGACATAGCATCATTGAACTTGGAGGTGTATGGACGAAAGGACTCCATCTTCTCCTGGGCGCCCCGCAATTTTGCGGAAGCTACCATATTCATGGCTTTGGTAATCTGTTGTGTCTTTTTGACACCGACGATCTTATTTTGAACTTCTTTTAAGCTCGGCATATCTGGACCTTCCCTAAATTAGTTAAGACCTTTCGTTGCCTTGAACGTTTCACCAAAGCTGGTCAGTGCTTTATTCACCTTATCCTTGAGTTCATCGGTAAACTCTTCCTTCTCCTTGAGATCAGAGAAAATCGAAGGATCATTTGACTCGATATATGAATACATTTCTGATTCATAATCAGCCAGCGTTTCTATGGGCAGCGCATCGAGATAACCGTTTGTGCCCGCAAAGAGAATTGTAACCTGCTTTTCCATTGGCAGTGGCAGATACTGGGGCTGCTTGAGAATCTCAACAAGCCTCTCACCCCTGGTCAGCTGGGCCTGCGTGGCAACATCAAGATCCGAACCAAAGGCTGCAAACGCTGCAAGCTCACGATACTGTGCAAGGTCAAGACGAAGTGTACCGGCAACCTGCTTCATGGCTTTAACCTGGGCGGCACCACCAACACGGGATACAGAGAGTCCAACGTTGATCGCCGGGCGAACACCGGAGAAGAACAGGTTGGGCTCAAGGTAAACCTGGCCGTCGGTAATTGAGATTACGTTGGTCGGAATAAACGCCGAAACATCACCGGCCTGGGTCTCAATGATCGGCAGGGCAGTCAGTGAACCGGCACCGAGCTCATCATTGACTTTTGAGGCACGCTCGAGAAGACGGGAGTGGTTAAAGAAAATGTCGCCAGGGTAGGCTTCACGTCCCGGTGGGCGACGAAGCAGCAGTGACAGTTCACGGTAGGCAACCGCCTGCTTGGAAAGATCGTCATAAATGATCAGGGCATGCTGTCCGTTGTCCCTGAAATACTCTCCCATGGCGCAACCGGCGAAAGGAGCAATGTACTGCATCGGTGCGGGATCAGAGGCACAGGCGGAGACGACTGTGGTATATTCCATTGCACCATGCTTGCGAAGCGCCTCAACGACGAGGGCGACCGTTGATTTCTTCTGGCCAACGGCAACGTAGATACAATGAACGTCGGTTTCTTTCTGAGCGATAATTGCGTCAACACAGAGCGAGGTCTTGCCAATCTGGCGATCACCAATTATTAATTCACGCTGTCCCTTTCCAACCGGAGTCATGGCGTCGACAGCCTTGGCACCGGTGTAACAGGGCTCGTGCACACCTTTACGGGCAATAACACCCGGGGCAAGTACCTCTATCTTTGAGGACAATTTGGCATTAATTGCTCCCTGGCCGTCAATTGGAAAGCCGATACCGTCGACAACACGTCCTTCCATTTCCGGGCCGACAGGAACTTCAGCAATACGTCCGGTGCGTTTTACAATATCACCTTCCTTGATTTTGTTGACACTACCGAGTACCGCCACACCAACGTTGTCTTCCTCAAGGTTCAGCGCCAGCCCCATGACCCCGTCTCTGAATTCGAGCAGTTCCATGGCCATGCAGTTCATAACACCATAAACACGAGCAATACCATCACCAACTGATATGACGGTACCGGTCTCGTTCAGGTCGACACTGGTTTCAAACTCACCAATCTGGTCTTTGATAATTTGACTAATTTCTTCAGCTTTGATCTGCATCTATTCTCTCCCCTTAATGGAATCTTTTAAACTTGCAAGCTGTGTCCTGATACTGCCATCCAGAACCAGATCTCCCACCTTGGCAATGATTCCGCCGATAATCAAGGGATCAACTGAAGTGGTCAGCTCAACCTTCTTGCCAGTTAATTTCTCTAGTGTTGCCTGCACTTTTTCCTGCAGTCCTGCATCTAATTCAACCGCCGATACAACAGTGCCATGACTGATGTTGTTATCGTCATCAACCATGATCTGAAACTGCTCAGCGATCTCTGGTATTATTTCAGCTCTTTTTTTCTGAACCAGCAGGGTCAGAAAATTTCCCAAAACTTTCTCGGCATCAATCGATCCAATGATTCCTGCCATTACCTTTTCCCTGATATCAACAGGGTAAAGCGGGTTTGTCAGAGCATCTTCCACTTCCGGGGTGGATGTAAAAAGCCCGGCGACACCCTGAAGGGATTCATTGTAGGTTTCATACTTGCCGTCTTCTTTGCCTATGGCGAAGAGCGCCTTGGCATATCTTTTTGCGAGGATAGTCTGTCTCACTGTACGGCCCCCACTTTATCTAGATATTCTTCAATTATCTTAACCTGATCATCAGAGGTAAGATTCTTTATGATCAGCCCTTCAGCCATCAACGCTGCCTGGTCAGCAACATCATTTTTAAGTGTTCGACGTGCTTCCATAATTTCATTCTGGATAGCAAGCTTAGCCGAGCGCTGGATATCCTCTGCAGACTGCTCTGCTTTTTCAATGATTTTTGTTTTTTCAACCTCGGCCTGGGCGACTGCTTTTTCGACAATACGGTCAATGTCCTTTTCGACGGTGGAAAGCTTCGCCTCAAATTCCCGGTAAGACGTTTCAGCTTCGGCCTTTCGGGCCTCCAGTTCTGCAAGTTCATCCTTGATGTTCTTCTGACGACCGGCAAGTGCTGAAGCAATCGGTTTGGCGCCGAACTTAACCAGTATAATCATCAGGGCGATAAAGTTTACCACCCTCCAGAAAAGATCCTTCAGCTTTAGAGCTGACAGACTTCCTTCCCCATGACCAGCTGCCTCAGCAGCTGCCTCACGTAATGCCTCATTCTCTATTGCCTGTTCTTTGCCAACCTTATAACCTGTATCTGAAGCTACACCATGATCACTACTGGCTGCATGGCTCGTGTCTGATGCCGGTTGAGTGGAGGACGCAGACACCGTACCAACGGACAGCACAAAACATAATGCTGCGATCAGGACGAAAAGTCTGGCAATTCGCTCTATTCTCTTCATATCTAGAGCCCCCTTCCGAGTATTTTGCCGGCCATCTCAGAAGCAAACCCATCAAGGTTAGCCTGGAGCCCATCGCGAGCCGCACCAATCTGAGTTTTGATCTCTGCCAACTCTTTTTCTTTAAAGACTTCCACTTCTGCCTTGATGGATGCCATCTTCTCATCCCCGGCAGCCTGAGCTTCAGCCCGTGCGCCGTCCAGTGCAGCCTTTGCCTTTGAGGAAGCCTTCGCCATCTTGGCGTCTACCTCTTCCTGTCGAAGACGAGCGTTTTTCTCAAACTTTGCCACATCTCCCTGCATTCCCTGCAGCTTTTCAGACCGCTCTCTGATGATTTTCTTTACCGGTTTGTAAAGAACACCGTTGAGCAGAAACATGAGTACAATCATGTTTACGATCTGAATCACCATAGTAATGTCAATCGTGATCATGTTGGTAGGCTCCTGATTCGCTAAAATGAAAAACAAACAAACATTCCTGAAGGAATGATAACCAAACTCATTACCGGGGATTCACTGTTGAGAATGATACTCATAAACAAAATGAATGACCATTCACAATAGCCAAAAATCTTTACTGCAATTAGAGCGGCATGTCAACTAATTTATCAGCAAATGACAGTACGATACCGTCTCCTTTTTTCCCGACAATTCAACTCGTTTGCACAAACAGGGGTTATGGTCATAATATCCTCTGAAGGATACCGACATCACCCTGCCGCCGGGTCCAGTCAGCCCACCAGCATCATTCACGAAGCCATGGACTTTTCGACAATTTGCGGTACGGCTGAAATTGCTTCTGAAACCTTATCGGCAAACGGACCTCCTGCCTGCGCCATGTCTGGTCTGCCACCGCCTTTTCCACCGACGTAGGAGGCCACCTGGTTCACCAGTTGTCCGGCATTGAGCGTATCGGTCAGATCCTTGCTGACAAGAACCAGCAGTGCTGCCTTGCCCTTGATTTCCCCGCCAAGGACTGCAACGCCTGAGCCCATTTTGTCTCGTACTTTATCCCCAACTTCGCGAAGTGTTTTCGGACTGTCAAGTGTGATTTTTGCTGCAATAACCTGTAAGCCTTTAATTTCCGTCTTACTTTTAAAAATCTGGTCCAGATCTGAACTTGCCAGCTGGGTGGATAAGCCGGCAACCTGCTTTTCGAGTGCTTTCTGCTGCTGCTGCAGGCTTTCCAATTTATCAACGATGTCGGCTGGAGGGACATTAAGCGTCCTGCTTATCTGCGCCTCCCGATCAGCCGTCAACTGTGCAACCCGTACCGCCTGCCTGCCAGTGACGGCCTCAATCCTCCTGACTCCTGCAGCAATACCGCTCTCGGAGACGAGTTTAAAAAAGCCAATATTACCGGTAGTTGTAACATGCGTGCCGCCGCACAGTTCCTTACTGACCTCGGCGATACTCACCACGCGAACGGATTCTCCATACTTTTCACCAAACAGTGCTGTTGCCCCTTCCTTCAAAGCATCATCTCTGCCAACAATTTTGGTGGCAACACCGTAGTTTTCACGAATCTGATCATTTACCAATACTTCGATAGCGCTTATTTCATCATCAGAAAGAGCTGAAAAATGGGTGAAATCAAAACGCAGACGATTTTTGCTGACAAGTGAACCGGCCTGTTTGACATGATCCCCGAGAATCTTCCTGAGTGCGGCATGCAGCAGGTGGGTGGCTGTATGGTTAGCGGCAGTGTCTCCGCGGGCAGAACCAGCCACCTCCATCTCCACCATCATAGCGCTTGACAGCGTCCCTTCATCGACGATTATCTCATGCAGGATGATTCCATCAGTTTCCAAACCAGTTGTAGAAACAGATCCACGACCATTCTCCCAGGTCACCGTCCCGGCATCTCCGAGCTGACCGCCTGACTCGGCATAAAACGGTGTCGAGTCGACGAAGAGTTTGCCCCGCTGTCCATTGCCCAGAGAGGCGATCTCTTCACCTTCAGCGTCAAGCAGTCCGATGACACTGGCAACACTTGTCAACGTGCTGTACCCCGTAAACTGGGATCGCTGGCCTGAATCGATAAGTTTTTTTACACCATCTGTCTTTATCTGGACCCCTTCGCCCTTTCTCGATGCTCTTGACTGGGCGCGCTGCAATTCCATGGCACTCTGAAAACCGGTCTCATCAAAGCCAATACCCCGCTCAAGAGAGATATCACGAACGATATCAACGGGAAAGCCATAGGTATCATAGAGTTTAAAAATAAAGTCTCCGCCAATCATTGGCGCTGCTTCTCCCTGCTGACGAGTAACCTCTTCCTCGAGCATGGCCAAACCATGCTCGAAGGTTTCGCCAAAGCGTATTTCCTCATTATTGACTACTTTTTCAAGGAGCTGTGCCGTATCCTGCAACCGGGGATAGGCAGTCAGCATTGAGTCAGCCACTGATTTACAGGCAGCGTGCATAAATGGTTTTGTCAGACCGAGATTTCTGCCAAAGCGTATTGCTCTGCGCAGGACCCTTCGCAACACATAGCCACGCCCTTCATTTGATGGCAGGACACCGTCAGCAACCAAAAAGCAGGTTGCCCGTGCGTGGTCGGCAATCACCCTCATGGCGGTGTCGTCAGCTCCACCTCTGCCATACGTTCTTGCTGATAGTTTTTCAAGAGAGGAAATAACCGGGGAAAACAGATCCGAATCATAGTTATTGAATTTACCCTGCATTACCGCCGCTACCCGCTCAAGCCCCATACCGGTGTCAATACTAGGTTTGGGCAGCGGTGTCATGGTCCCGTCTGCGCTCCGGTTAAACTGCATGAAAACGAGGTTCCAGAGTTCAAGATAACGATCACAGTCACAACCAACTGCACACTCAGGTCTGCCACATCCCGCCTCGATGCCCTGGTCTATATGAATCTCAGAACATGGTCCGCACGGTCCGGTATCGCCCATTGCCCAGAAATTCTCTTCCTCTCCAAGACGAACAATCCTGCCGTCCAGCAAACCATCTACCTGCTCCCAGAGTTCAAAGGCCTCATCATCATCCTGAAATACCGAAATCCACAACTTATCTTTTGGCAATTTCAAATCTTCGGTCAAAAACTCCCAGGCGTAGGCAATTGCATCTTTCTTGAAATAGTCACCGAAAGAGAAATTTCCCAGCATCTCAAAAAAAGTGTGATGCCGGGCGGTATAACCGACATTCTCGAGATCATTGTGTTTTCCTCCCGCCCGCATACAGCACTGACTGGTAGTTGCAGTAATGTAGTCGCGTTTTTCCTCGCCCATGAATACAAGTTTAAACTGTACCATTCCGGCATTGGTAAACAACAGCGTAGGATCATCCTGGGGGACAAGTGAAGAACTTTCAACCACCGTGTGGCCTTTTTTTCTAAAATAGTCTAAAAACCTGTCTCGAATATCGTTGCCTTTCATAGTTTTCTATTGGTAATTGTTATAAATTCAGCACACCTTGACCATCGTTCAAGCCGGTCACTCCATGCTGGTTGACGTTATCTTATTCCACAAAATGGGACATTATCGCCCAAAGTAACTGAAATAACGTAATAGTAAACTATTTTGTGAGGTGATATTCAAGCAGATGATGGTTGAAAGCGAAAAAAGATATGGTTTTGGGGAAAATCACAGCGCCCAGGCAGGTGAGCAGCTGCAGAACAATGAGAACCTTTCGATTCGTGTCGATCAGAGCAGACGCCAGTCACGATCTTTACCTGCCTGATACAATTCCCGTAAGGTCTCAAGACCGCCTTTACGAATTTTTTTAACCAGGAACAGAAACAGATAGGCTGTCTGAACGGCATCTTCAAGGGCATCGTGTGCTTCAAAAAAAGGTAGATTGAATTCACGACTGAGCTCCTGCAGGCTTAACTGCCCCGATGAAGATCCTTCTTCATGATAGTAGCCAAACATGACCCGCTTATAGCCCTGTGCCATGCGGATGGTATCTATACAGGGATTGGCCAGGGTACCATTATACCGCCGATATGTTTCCCGGTGTATAAAACTCATATCAAGCCCGATATAGTGGCCGACAATGAGATCACGGCCAATAAAGGAGAGAAACTCCGGCAGCACTTCGTCAAGTGTTGGTGCCTGTTTCAACTGCTCCGGGGTTATTCTGTGCACCAGTGTTGCTTCTGTATGATCCAGTTTCTGCGGCTGTATGTAGCGGTGGAAGGTCTCCCCTAGATCAATCTGCAGATTTTTAATCTTAACGGCGCCGATTGAGATAATTTCGTCTTTTTTTCTATTCAGCCCGGTCAGTTCAGTATCAAAAATAACAAAGGTATAATCTGAGAGCGGCCGAGTCTGATCAAAGTTTTGAAAATAGTCTCTGTTTCTGACGATAAATTCGTCCGGCGGCCGAAACCTGAGAAGTCTTTTCAGCAGGTCAAACATCTAGGCCTCCGGAAAGATTCTTTCCAGTTCACTCTGCATTCTCTCGATTACAGCAAATGCATCTCTGAGCATACGCTTCTCGAGATCAGAGAGCTGCGCCGGGCGGATAAAGTTGTCTGGATCATTTCCGTTTTCAATCTGACCAAGCTGTTGAATCACGCGCAGCTGCATCTGCAGTTCATACGCCTCTACTGCAGAATGATAGAGGTCTTTTGATATCTTTTCGCCCAGCATCAGCAACCGCAGACGTTCCAGGGTATTGGTCTCCCTGATACCATATCGCAGGGCCAGTACCCGGGCAAAATCAACAAAAGGGCAGATACCTCTGACCTTGATATCGAGCATGTCTTTATGCTCGCCATTTTTTTCTACAATGAAGTTATTAAAAAAGGAAAGCGGGGCACGATTGGCGATACACTGACGAGCAAGATAATAGGGGAGCAGGCTGCGTTTTGTGGTCTGCTCAATGACGAAATCTCTCAGCTCAACGGCGATCTGCCCTGCACCGAAGCCGCTACGGAAATCAAAAAATATTGAGCTTACCAGTAACTCACTTGGTTCCGCGGCACTGATCCATCGCTGAAAATATGACTTCCAGACTGTTACTGGTTGGCACCAGTCGGGGTTAGTCGCCATTGTGCCGCTCTGGCACAGGGGGGAGCCGCACTTGACCAGATGACTTATTGCCCGGGAAGCAAAAAGCCCAAAATATTCCTCGGCCCTCCTGGCCTCGGCATCACTGGCCGGATCGGCGTAGATTATGGCATTATCCTGGTCGGTTTTAAATGTTTGTTCACTGCGCCCCTCACTGCCAAGCAGCAACCAGCTGTACTTTACCGGCGGCGGTCCCATCTGGTCATGAAGCAGCGTCAGTATGCGATAGAGAATCTGATCATTGAGCAAGGCTAGCATCCGGGTGATATTTCCCGCTTTGGCGCCCTCATTGATAATGTTTCTGACAATTCCTGATATTTTGTGAGCCAGGGAATAAACCCCGAGGAAATCACTCTGGGCCACAATTTCCTTGAAAAGATAATAGGGTGAATTGCCCTGCTGGACCATGATATCATGGCTGGTAACAACCCCGATCACCCCGCCTGCCTGCTCGACGCCGAGGTGATGAACACCGGTAGACATCATTTTCAGTAAAACGTCGAAGCAGAGCATCGATGCCGGAACCGTTTTCAATGGACCGCTCATGATAGAGGCTACCGGTTGGCGATAATCTCTTCCTTCTGCAATAACCTTTCCCCTGAGGTCTGTATCGGTGATAATGCCAAGCATTGATCCGGGATCCTCATCGGCGTAGATCAGCATTGAGCCGATTGCCCGGCGTGCCATTATCGCTGCGGCCTCCTGGATGGAGGTCGATGCAGAGACCGAATAGAGTGATTTTGTCAGATCCCGGGCGGTAACATTAAACAGATAGAGATCCTCACTGGTCCTGCGATTCATTTTATGGCTGCGCAGTTCGGTATAGGCCGTTGCAACGACATTATCAGAAAAACTCTTGAGAAAATAATGCGCCACCGCTGAATTTTCTCTGACCAGTGTCAGCAGAATTGCTCTTGGTATCAGGAAACAGAAGGTGTCCTCAACTGTCTCGATATTGAGGTTTGCCAGGGTTCCTCTGATAATCCCTAAAGCACCAATATTGGCCCCAACCCCGCGGTAATCTTTCAGCGCTAACTCACCATCCTCATCAATGATGAAGGCCCTGACCCCGCCGCGCTGGATGAGGTGGAGATGGGTGATCTCGGTTTTATTATAGGTGAACAGCCTGGTCCCTTTCGGGAAGAAATCAATCCTGCAATGTTTGGCCAGACCATACAGGACCTCATCATCCAGCTCTTTGAACGGCATGGTCTCTTTGAGAAAATCGACCGCAACATCGGGCGCCACCGCGTGGGTACTGCTGTCAAACGGCAGCAGTGACGGTTCCTTACTTTTAGCCGTTTTATCAGTCATTTTTCAGGCCCGGGGGGAACAATAGTTTGTGCTCATGGTTTATCTCCTGCCAGCTCACCAGTATCTGCTGCCCACATTTCAATGAGAAGTCGGAGCGATCCATAACAGAAAACATCGTTTGATTCCATTCACCAGGATTATATCCGATGATTGGAGTGCGAACAGTCAGCCTTGCTTTTCAAGCGCTCTCTTGCCGTTGATCAGGTCATCAATGACCGATGGTTCGGCCAGTGTCGAGGTATCGCCAAAATCTTCAAAATCATTGGCCGCAATTTTTCGCAATACCCTCCTCATGATTTTTCCGCTTCTGGTCTTGGGGAGACCGGGTGCATACTGGATAACATCCGGAGCGGCGATTGGGCCAATTTCACTGCGAACATGAAGACGCAATTCAGCCAAGAGCTCTGGATCCTCCTTGACCCATGCGTTCAAGGTTACATAGGCGTAAATGGCCTGTCCTTTTACCGGGTGAGGCATTCCAACGACTGCCGCTTCTGAGACATGAGGATGGGAAACGAGCGCTGATTCAATCTCAGCCGTGCCAAGCCGGTGTCCCGATACATTTATCACATCATCCAACCGTCCCATTATCCAAAAATACCCGTCCTCATCACAGCGGGCGCCATCCCCGGCATCATAATAACCGGGAAATGTCTCAAAATAGGTGGTTCGATACCTCTCCGGGTCGCCGAATATCCCTCGCAACATGCCAGGCCATGGTTTCCTCACCACCAGATGCCCGCCCTCATTGGAACTTGCAGGATTACCGTCTTCGGTGAGTATTGCCGCATCAATACCAGGCAGCGGGCGCGTGGCCGAACCGGGCTTGAGTCTTGTTGCGTACGGCAGCGGTGAAATCATGATGCCGCCGGTTTCGGTCTGCCACCAGGTATCGACGATCGGCAGCCTGCCTTTACCAACATGCAGGTGATACCACATCCAGGCTTCGGGGTTGATCGGCTCACCGACTGATCCGAGTATTCTTAAGGATGAAATATCATACCTGCTTACCGGCTCATCACCAAATCTCATCAGTGCCCTGATAACAGTTGGCGCTGTATAAAAGATACTCACCTTGAATTTCTCGACAATCTGCCAGAATCTTCCAGGGCTCGGATATGAAGGAACTCCTTCATACATCAAGGTTGTGCCGCCTATACCAAGCGGCCCATACAGTGTATACGAATGACCGGTAATCCAGCCGATATCGGCCGTACACCAATGGATATCATCATCTTTGAGGTCAAAAACCCATTGGGTTGTGTGAATTACATAGGTGAGATAACCGCCCGTGGTATGGACCACGCCCTTGGGCTTCCCTGTCGACCCGGAGGTGTAGAGAATGAAGAGCAGGTCCTCGGCTTCCATGTGAACCGGTTCACATTCACTGCTTATATCGCTGGCGCTCATCTCCTCGTGCCACCAGCAATCCCGTTTCGATCTCATTGCCACATCGTTGCCTGCACGCTGGACAACGATACAGTGGTCGACCGATTCACATTCTTCCAAGGCCTCATCGGCATTTGGTTTCAGCGGAATAGTTTTTCCAGACCTGAGCACAGCATCAGCGGTAATCAGAATACCTGCCTCGCAGTCTTCGATTCTGTTCCGCAGACTTACTGCCGAGAAACCGGCAAAAACAACCGAGTGAATTGCACCGATTCGTGCACAGGCAAGCAGTGTTATCGCCAGCTCTGGAATCATGGGCAGGTAAACGGCAACCCGGTCACCCTTCTGGACGCCCTTCTTCTTCAGGACATTGGCAAATCTGCATACTTCTTCATACAATTGACCATAGCTGTAGATGCGGACATCATCCTCCGGTTCACCCTGCCAGATGATGGCTGTTTTATCCTGCCTGCCATTCTCCAGATGCCGGTCAAGGCAGTTATAGGAAACATTCAGGGTGGCACCATCAAACCAGCGGACCTCCGGCTTGTAGAGATTGGCGTCCAGTACCGTATCCCATTTTTTATACCAGGTAACCAGCTCAGCGGCGCGTTCCGCCCAATAGGTCTCAGGATCATCCATCGAACGTTTATAAATGAGTTCATAGGTGTCCATATCACCAATGACCGCGTTCTTTCGTCCGTGCTCCGGAGGATTGAATTGGCGATTTTCATTTAACAGACTGGTAATCTTATCTTCAATACCGCTCATCGTGCTCTCCTCCTCAATGTCCCTCTGCCTGATAGCAGAAGCAGGCGTACCTGTTATTCTGGCTTACATCCTTCAACAGGTAGATGATACTGAGTGTCGGGTTAGCTGGAGGCTGAAAAAATCCATGAAAAGCTGCCGGGAGGCTCAGTTCATCTGATCGCCAACATCAAATATTTTGATAAACCAAACCACATTTACCAACCCTTTTCCAGAAAAAACAGACACTGTGCCAAATAATTCGTATCATTTAATAAATGTGCTCTTCCAGCGGTTATAAATGGCGGTTGCAGGGTGACCAGCCTGAGCTGTAAAATCAATTTTCTCCTTTTGCATCATGGCTTTGAAAAAAAATGCTTTACAATTTTTATTTGACTATTAAGTTAAACACTAAAATACAGTGGGGAGGAACGGCATGAGAAATGACATGAAAGATGAGCAGATTGTAGCCATATCAAAACTGCTTAAATCGATGTCTCATCCAATACGGCTGAAAATTCTCTGTCTCCTTCAGGAACAGGAAATGTCTGTTGGCGACCTTCGTAACCAGGTAAAAACAACCAATGCCAATGTCTCACAGCACTTGAATATTCTGCGTGGCCAGGGAATAATCGATTTCAGGAAAGACGCCAACTTTATCTACAACCGGATAACTGATCAGCGCATACTGGACCTGATTGCAAAAATGAGACAACTTTTCTGCCCGGACCTTTGATAACAGAATCCACAAGCGCAGTGTGATGAGGGGAAAACACAATGATTATCAGCGACTGGATACATCTCCTTGCCGGAACATTCATCCTCTTGAGCCTGGCACTCGGTGTAGAGGCAAGCCCCCTGTTCCACAGTAAATACTGGCTCCTTTTTACCGTGTTTGTCGGTGCCAATCTTTTCCAGTTCGGTATTTCTAAATTCTGCCCAATGGGATTGATCTTAAAAGCGCTCGGCGTACCTGAAAGCAGGTAGACAGACTGGTTATCAATAGGCAGCCGATGGCGCAAATCATTTACCCGACCTACGGATAGCACCTATATTGGCAGGATATGCATCTCCTCCCGTACCGGATGGCGGCCAATCAACACCAGGCCGTTTCTACCGTCAATCGATACATGATCACCCGATTCAATGCGTTGACCGTTAATTTCGCAATGTCTCTCATAAACCCTCAGGCTTTCGCAGCCGACAACACAGGTTTTTTCAAGACGGACCGCTACGACCGAGGCATGTGAGGTCTGTCCTCCCCGTGATGTCAGCAAGCCATCTGTCTGGGAAATTACCGATATATCCTCAGGAACCGTGTCCTGTCTGATAAGGATTTGCGGGGTATCCGGTTCCTGGCCTCTCAAGGCAGCGATATCATCCTCAGTGAAGACAGCCCTGCCGGACAAGGCCGAACCCGAGACACCGATTCCCTTACCGAGCACTGCCTCCTCGATCTTGTCGGTTTCGACAAAGACATTGAGATGTTCTTTCTGTTTTATGGTTATCATATCACGGGTCTGGAGCAGATAAAGGTCATCGGCACCAGGCCCCTCAAAGGTAAACTCAATTTCCTGGGGATTCCATCTCTTTTCATAAACCAGGTCCCTGGAGATCGCCAGCAGCCGTTGATAAATAGCAGGAAATTTCACCTCCAGCGCTTCTTTACTTGAACGCCCGTCAAGTTCTGCCTGTTCCAGAGAAACCGGATGACTTGTTACCAGTCCGGAAACAATATCCTCCCCTTGATCGCCATAGGCATAATCGCCCCAGAGGGCGACACGCTGAACCTTTCTATAAGGGTGAGCAGTAAAGAGAACGCCCGAACCTGAAAGGTCACTTCGGTTACCGAAAACCATGGCTTGAACAATAACAGCAGTCCCCCACGAATGGGAGACATCCATAATTTTTCGATAATCAACTGCCTTCTGAGTTTCCCATGAATCGAGAACCATCTCGACAGCCCCTACCAACTGCAGCCATGGGTCATCAGGGATGCCGAGACCACGCTGTCGCACGAGTTTCTGATAGTTAAGCGCAAGCTCCTTCATCTGCTCAGGGGTAAAGTGCCGTTTCAGGGAGACGCCATGCCGAGCTTTTGCCTCGTTCATGAGTTCCTGAAAATCATCTCGCTCGACACCTGAGATCATTGCCCATGATTGAATAAAGCGGCGGTAATTGTCCCAGGAAAAATACTCGTTCCCTTCCCTACTGGCATACTCTTCGACCAGGTCTGTGTTTTGCCCGACATTATGAACGGTTGCCATCATACCCGGCATTGAAATGGCGCTTCCACTTCGAACAGACAGCAGCAGCGGGCGGTCTGATGAACCAAAAACCTTGCCGGTCTGTTTTTCAATACTGTTCAAAGCACTCCGGATACGCTGCATGAAACCCTGCCTCGCTTTCGGAAAATCGAAAATGATATCACGGCAGCGAAATACCTCAGTGGTTATTACAAAGGCGGGCGGTACCGGTTTTGAATCTGAAGTCAGGGTAATAAGATTGTATCCTTTGTTACCAAGGTGGATAAGGTCATGGGTATAGGGATTGATTTTGTTCAGCAGTGAGATCGTCGTTTCAGGGTTATAGGTCATCAGTAAATCAAGCGTCTTTTCATTGAGAATATCCTTCTGGCTCTCAAGTGTCTGGATCACCCGCAATATGAAATTATCAAGATGCTGCAAGCCAAACGTAGAGGCAATCAGATCTCTGAAAAAAGCCTCTGAAAGACTGTGAACCGTGTTGGCCATCTCCTCTTGTTTCCACAGGGATTTATAGCGTGCAAGCAGATTCTCCCTGCCGATTTGCGGGACGATCAAAGATAAATTTTTCTGATGCATATTGGTATAGTATGCATAGATAACATCCTTGACGCCCTCTGACAGGCCCCGAAAGATGTCCAGATACTGAGTGTAGGAAAAGCGTTTGATTTTAAGCGAACTTGTGAGCAGTGACAGGTAGGTATCCAGTCTGCGTGAAGTGATGCCGTCTATTGCCAGGGCACGCATATACAGTTTCAGACATCTGCCGATCGAGTAGAAAGTAGCCTGGGTAATTAATGACAGGTTGACCGTTTCCGGGAGTTGCTCAAGGTAAATATTAGCAAGATTCTCGAGTCGGAAGGTCAGTGACAGACTGTCGAATTTTTTCTCCCGGTATTTGCCGTATACCGATGGAATATCGACAGCAATATGCCGTTTAAAGTAGATATCCTCCCGCGCCTCAAACTGCTCTTCAGAGAGTATATTTTCCTTGAGCAGCGCCAAGCCGTCAAGGGTGGCTTCAATAATCCCCTCAATATCCTGGTCATCGAGTTTATCAAGAAGGTTATCCATCTCGAACAAACCGTCGTTGCCAGCCTGTTCAAGTTCTGAGCGCAGTTCCTGAAACCCGAGATTATACTTTTTATAGGTAAGCTTGAACATGCGGACAAGCAGATAGAATCGTCGACACTCATCTTTGCCAACATCCTTCTGCCCCTCGAGAAATCGCTCCAGCCCGATGTAGGGGATATCCAGCAGGTCGTCAACCTGTCCAAGCTCATATTCACTGATAACCCGCCGGGTCAATTTCACCTGGCTGTCTACGAATACGCCGCTTGGAACGATCTGGGCCAGGACTTCGGCTGGCAGATAGGGGATCAAATACTCCCTGTCCCCAGTTTTCCAGTACATGAAAATGGCCCGAATAAAATCGACAATCAGGTTTGAGCTCTCAACATGGCTCTGTTTTCTTAAAAAATGGATCAGTAAATCTTTTCTTCTGTGTATCTCATCGAGCTCAGTAGAGACATCCCTGAGCTCTCCTTCTGCACCGATTTCATTAAAGAAGACCGGCATTAATTTAGCAAACTGCTTGGCCAAATTGTAAATCGGCTCTATGGGATGATTAAGCAGCTCGGTAATATCTCGTTGAAAAAGATCCGTGTCTTTTACGCAGGTTCCAGATAATTTCAGATGGATGATCAGCGCAGAGAACAGGGTAGCACACCATTTTGGTTCCTGCAGAATCAGGTTGAGCCAGACCCGTATATTACTCAGGTGGGCAGGATTGATAATGGGCTGCCAATCCTCATCAACACCGGTCACATTTGCCGGTTGAAATCCGAAGCGCACCGCTCCCCAGAGAAACGCTTCCACCATTCTGCTGTTGCCCCGTTTAAATACTTCCCCGCCCAGGACCTGGATGCATTGAAGTGACGTATGTGGATATTTTCTTACATTTACCTTGAGCAGTTGAAAGGTAATAAGAAGAAATTCCTCAATTTCCTCATAGCTCTGCTGCTGGACCAGAACAACAAGACTGCGGTTGATCTCCCGCAATATTTCCTCATGAATGAGCTGCAGCCCCCTGATATCCATGATCTTGAACATGAACTGCAGTTTCTGGTTCTCTATCAGGTAATTTACCGCGGAACCTCTGGTATCAGCCGTTACTGGAGTCTCAAGCTCAATATCACCCAGGTGGCGCGGAACCTCTTTGTACAGACGAACGATATCTATATGCGAGGGTAATTCCAGAATCTGCTCAAGCGCTGACGAGGGGTCGCTGTCAATTGATGTCCGCTCCAGTTTGTCAATATTGAACCGCATCGCATCATGGGAGATGGCAGAAAAAATCTGCTTTTCAGGGAAATCTTCTTCCAGGAGACTGCAGCGTTCAAGAAACCAGGGCAGCGGGTCATCTTCGCTGAGCCAATATTGGTAATTCTTCTGAAGAATGAGACGCATGAGAGAGGCGGCCGGCCCAATATCAATCGCCACATCGCTGCGACCGGCAAGATCGAGCAGCCGTTTGATGACTCGTTTTATCGAATGCGGGCCGTGCACAAGGTGCATCAATAGCGAGTCATCCGTTGAGTCCAGTTCCTCCAAACGTATAAAAATGATGTTTATGGCCGACTCAAAGCGTCCCAGTTGCTCGCCTTGAAATTGCGAGATAACCTTGTCGAGCCAACCACAAAGGGCTTCAAAAACCTGCGAGACAAGTAACGGGTTGCGGGCTGAATCATCTATTGCTTCAAAAAACAGGCCGCCGAAGAGTTCGAATGCCTCCGGTCCCTGTTCATGTTTCAGGTAATGAGTAAAGTTTTTCAGCACAAAAGATCGCAGAAGTGGAACAAGCATTTGCCAGTTGCGATACGGATGACAGACTTCATAGAGAAGACTTTCAAGGCTGGAATGAATACCCCGATATTTTTTAACGATGTCGAGGAGCAGGTGTAAATCTGGTCGTATTTCCACATGCTCTGCCGTTTCAAGTAAATTTGCCCTGAGGGCATCAGATTCGATATTGATATCCGTCTGTATCTGTTTCATATCTTTCAACCGGCAGTTGGCGCCCCGAATTCAAAAGGAGTATATAGCTGCTCTACCATGAAAACGAAAAGCGCCTCGACTCAAGAGTACAAAGCGCTTTTTCAATAAACACTGTAACAGAGCCGATCTTCTATAGCACTTTGTGGGCATCCATATGCAGAATCAAATCAAGCATTCTGTTTGAATAGCCCCACTCGTTATCATACCAGCTCATCACCTTGACCATTTTACCGATCACTTTGGTGGATTGACCATCAACGATAGAGGAGTGCGAGTCGCCCTGGAAATCGATGGAGACCAGCGGTAAATCGGTATACCCGAGAAAGCGGTTTGCCGCCTCTTTCAGCGCCTGGTTCACCTCGGCAACAGTGGTTTCCTGGCCAACTTCCATGACTGCATCAACAAGCGATACATTCGGGGTGGGAACCCGTACCGCGAGGCCGTCAAATTTTCCTTTCAACTCAGGAATGACGAGAGACACCGCCGCTGCAGCTCCGGTCTTGGTGGGAATCATCGAAAGAGCCGCCGCCCGGGCTCTGCGCAGATCCGAATGGGGAAAATCAAGCAGTCTCTGGTCACCGGTATAGGCATGAACCGTTGTCATCAGCCCACGTTCAATGCCAAAGTTATCCAGGATAACCTTGGCAAAGGGGGCCAGACAGTTGGTTGTACAGGAGGCATTGGAAACAATATGATGGGTCGTTGGATCATATTCATCCTCGTTAACCCCCATGACAAATGTCTTGACGTTGCCTTTTGCAGGAGCAGATATTACAACCTTCTTCGCTCCGCCATCGATATGTTTCTGAACTGATTCGAGATCTCTGAAGATACCGGTACATTCCGCAACATAATCAACGCCCATCTCTTTCCATGGAATGTCCGCCGGGTCACGATGACTCGAAACGGCAATATATCGACCGTCAACGGTTATACCATTTTCATCACTGTCAATTTCCTCAGACAGCCTGCCCATCACCGAGTCATATTTGAGAAGGTGTGCAAGGGTCTCGTTATCGGTTAAATCATTAATTGCAACAACCTCGACATCGGCAAATAACGGATCCTCGCCAATGGCCCTGAAAATATTTCTACCGATACGGCCGAAGCCGTTAATACCAATTCTAACTGTCATTTTCTATCTCCTTTAAACGTTTAAACAGGGGAGCACATCACGCTCCTTTTCCTTTCAATTCAGCAATCGCCATTTTATATATATCAATGTATTTCTTCATTACCTGGTTCCAGTTGTGAAACCGATCGATTCTGTCAACAGCAGTCACCTGCATCCTGCGGATTAACGGTTTTTCCTTGTATGCCTGCAAGGCCCGACGCATCGTTTTTGTTAGATTTTCCGGACTGTTGTCCTCGTAGCCAAAGCCAGTCTCCCCATCGATGACTTTTACCAGTCCTCCCACTTGATGGACGATCGGCAGGGTACCAAAAAGCTGGGCTATATAGTCTGTCAGACCGCAGGGCTCATAGCGTGAAGGAATAATAAAGAAATCTCCGGCAGCATAGACCTTGTTTGCAAGGCTGGAATTAAAGCCGCGCAAAAAACAGACCCGGCCACTATTAGTTTTGTCAACCGCCACCTGAGCCAAAGCAGCCTCTTCCTGTTCTCCGCCATCTCCGAGACAAACAACCTGTGCTTCAGGCTCTTCAGCCAGAAAAAGATTCACCGCCTCGGCGAGAATATCGATACCCTTCTGGTCGCTCAGACGGCCGATAAAGGTATAGAGCGGCCATGAGATATCTTCTGTCAGATACCCGAATCTGCTTTCATCTTTATCTGCCGGTTTTTCTGACAACATTTTAATCAGTTCTTTCTTGCAGGCAGTTTTACCGCTAAGATCATCTTTTTCGTCACGGACATCATACGGAGCGACGATACCGAGACCTTCAAAATCTCCAGTCTCAAAGTCGGCAGGATCAATACCGTTGGTAACTCCAGCTATTTCGACGCCGTTTTGTTTTAAACGATGACCAAGCCATCCTGTTAGATAGTCACTATCTGTTTCCTGCAGCTCTCTTGCATAATTTTCACTTACGGTCGTTATCAAACCATACTGGCTGGCTGAAATGAACGGATCAAAACTGTGATCAAGGCACGATTCGTTTACCACCATCGATGGCAGGCCGGTAATTGCCTGAACGTAGGGAAGGTCAGAAACTTCCTGATGATAGCCGATACCAGCATTATGTATGGTGACAAGCGATGCAGTCGCCCTGAAATAATTCTTATAGCCGGAACATCTGCGCATCATTGCCGGCGTCACTGCCGTATGCCCGTCATGACAATGAATAATCTGAGGGCGTTCTCCAAGGATCATAATCAGATCAAGACCGGCCTTCTGCAGCAGGATATTCATGGCAAAAAAATCATAGTGACCGGTTCCCGGAATCTTCCATGATTGCCGCTGAAACTCTTCACGGGTATAGGTGTAGACACTGCGCTTTTCCTGAAAGCGCTCCGCCTCCAGAAGGTATACCTGAACCCGGTCAAAGACAGCGTGCCATACCCGAACCCGTTCTGTTCGGTCCCGGTCGGTATAGTTCATCGCCACCTCGAATTCCAGAAGCTCGTCACCAAAATCAGGGTCTGGAAGTCTGCTGAACCCCATTTTCTCAGGATTCATAAATCCATAGAGCGGCATTACCACTTTTACCTTACGCCCGCTCCAGCGTGCAAGAGACCTCGACAATTGTGCGGCCACATCCTTTACACCGCCAACACCGGCAAGGTTTCCATACTCTCTTGCAAACATCCAGACCGAGGAAACTGTATTCTTCGAACGTTTTATCATCTCACTATCTTCTTTCTTGTTTGGCCAGTGGCTAGGTTCTCCGGCTCAACACCTCGTTCTTTTCATTGAATCGCTTCGGTGACTGACCAGTCATGGTGCACGATAGAACACCGACCGGCCATTCGTTAAAGACTCACCTATTTCTTATGGTAACCTCAATGTCACTGACACTATCGGTAACAATTTACGCTCTGTCAAGTGAAGCTCTGTCGATAATAAGATCAGCAATCCGAGCAAATGGTTCTTGCAGGTACCATGAACAGGCAGGTATTCCTCCACCATTGCTTTTGCTGTCCATGATGGCCAACTGCAATGCTTCGATTCACAGGCATTGCCAGCCCAGCAGTGCGCCGGATGACCGGCACAGGGTTGTTGATTTCAATCCCTGTATTCACGAATAATTGCTGCAGGGCCCATAAACCTCTATACTTCGATAGGTATGGCTCTGTAAAGGAGCTGATTACTACTATAAAAACAGCATAATTGCAAATCAGTCCATCTATCCGCCAGTAACATGGCCTACCTTGCCATGATGGCTGGTCTATTGCTGTCTGCGGTCCCATTGACGCAGCACCTAAAAAAACCTATAGTGTCGAGATTCTCGGGGATTGTCCCGCACAGCTCACCCTCACAAATGAGTGCAAGGATTTATGAAAAGTGTAACGATTTCCCTCAAAACCGGCAGAACGATGGAACTGGTCGATATAACCTCGATTATATCCAGACAACTGGCAAATTTCAACTGCGCTGACGGCCTTTGCTACCTGTATAACCCTCACACAACCGCAGGCCTCACCATTAATGAAGGGGCAGACCCGGATGTTCGCGACGACATCATCGCAGGGTTGAAAGAAATTGTACCAATGGCTCACCCTTTCAAGCATATGGAGGGTAATTCTCCAGCCCATATCATGGCCTCACTGATGGGTTCCTCTTTGACCGTCATGGTACAGAAAGGAAGACTGCAGCTCGGTACCTGGCAGAAAATTTTTTTCTGTGAATTTGACGGGCCACGCACCAGAAAGATACGCTGCAATTTTGTGGCAATGGATATGGAATAATAAGCCTTATGACACCTGACCCAAGTAAAATGTGTTTCGGTCTCAGCCCTGAGCTGGACAGAACATCCTGTGCCTCATATCTCCAACTGCTCGGCAGAAAGGATTTTTCTGAGCTCTTCGCTGACAGGCTTTCAAGCGAGGAGATCGAGATCGTCGTCGACATGATTGGCTCATTACTGCACAAATACCTGACCAAACAGGAATACCATCGTCTCTTTCTGCTTGACGACCATGGTCACGATTAAAGGGTACCCTCAACATATGAGAACAAAACAACTCCACGATTTACGCAGTTTCATTGATGTACTGAAATCAGAGGGTGATCTCCTGGTTATCGATGAGCAGGTAGACCCGTACCTGGAAATAGCTGAAATTCATCGCCGGGTCATTGAACGGCAAGGCCCGGCGCTCCTGTTTACCAAGGTCAAAGAAAGCTCATTCCCGGTCATAACTAATCTTTTCGGGACAGCAAAACGACTGGACCTGGCTTTTGGCAGCAAACCGCAGGATTTCGTCAGGGATGTCGTCAATCTGGCGGAAACAATCATGCCTCCAACACCCGGGAAATTATGGGAAAATCGCCAACTCTTCCTGGATGCCACCCGAATCGGTTTAAAAAATACCAAGAATGCCCCGATACTTGAAAACTGCCAGAGCCCGGCCCGCCTCTCCACGCTGCCAATGCTCACCTCCTGGCATAGTGATGGCGGCCCCTTTGTCACCTTGCCGCTTGTCTATACGGAGCATCCCGACGGTAAGGGCCATAACCTGGGTATGTACCGAATTCAGCGGCACAGTGATACCACCACAGGTATACACTGGCAGATCCATAAGGGGGGCGGATATCACTATTTCGAGGCTGAAAAAAAAGAGCGTGCCCTGCCCCTTACGCTCTACATCGGAGGCCCTCCCGCTCTGATGCTCTCAGCAATTGCTCCGCTCCCTGAAGATATTCCTGAGTTGATGCTCACCTCGCTGCTCATCGGCAGCAAGCTGCAGATGACTGAGGATCCTCTCGGAGGACATCGGTTGGTGGCCCAGGCGGAATTTGCAATCAAAGGAACGGTGCCGCCCCATATTAGAAAACCGGAAGGACCTTTTGGCGATCATTACGGCTATAACTCCCTGCAGCACGATTACCCGGTTTTTGAGGTTTCCCATCTCTATCACCGGAAAGATGCCATCTATCCGGCAACGGTTGTCGGCAGGCCACGGCAGGAAGATTTTTTCATTGGAGACTACCTGCAGGATCTGCTGTCACCTCTTTTCCCGCTGGTAATGAAAGGCGTCAAAGAATTGAAGACATTTGGAGAAACAGGCTTTCACTGTCTTGCCGCTGCACGTGTTGCCGACCGATACCCGCGGGAAGCGTTTGCCAGTGGATTGCGCATCCTTGGCGAAGGTCAACTGTCTCTGACTAAGTTTCTGGTGCTTACCGACGGTACCATCGACATCACCGATTTCAGGTCTCTGTGGACTCATGTTCTGGAACGAGTACGCTGGGACAGGGACCTGTTCGTATTTGCCAATGTCTCTCAGGACACCCTGGATTATACCGGACCATCGGTCAACAAGGGTTCCAAAGCGATGCTCATGGGACTCGGCAAAGAAAAGATCAGGGATTTACCGGGCGATTTCAGTGGTACCCTGCCGCAGAACTGCTCAAAGCCTGTATCATTCATGCCTGGAACGCTTGTCGTTCAGGGCTGCCCGTACAGTGAGGAACCGTTTCTCGCGAACCGGCTGGCAGAAAACCGCGAGCTCCGAACGTGGCCGGCAATCATTCTTGTTGATAACAGCCAGGACGCCACCCTTTCGATGCAGGAGTTTCTCTGGACCTTTTTCACCCGTTTTGAGCCTGCAGCAGATATTCATGGTTCGGCAACCTCGGTAAAACGTTTTCATGTCGGCCTGGAGCCACCGGTTGTTTTTGACTGTCGAATGAAGCCCTGGTATACGGAAGTACTCGAAGTTGACGATGAGACAAAAGCACTTGTTGATGAAAAATATGAGCGGATCATTCCAAAGCAATGGCGTTGAAAGAGAAGATCAGGCTCCAGAAGTTTCTTGCCTTAAGCGGCGTTGCCTCTCGCCGCAAGGCTGAAGAAATTATCAAATCCGGCCGGGTTCGCGTTGATGGAAAGGTGGTGACCGAGATGGGTGTTCGGATTATCCCCGATAGTCAGGTCGTCCATTGTGATAACCGGCTCATTGAAGCTGCCGGAAAGGAAGCGAGAGTTTATATCCTGCTCAACAAACCGGGAGGATACGTAACCACCGTTTCCGACCCGCAGGGAAGACCAATTGTCACCTCCCTGTTAAAAGATATAACGGCGCGGGTCTATCCTGTCGGCCGTCTCGACCTTGACACGGAAGGGGCCTTGCTCATGACCAATGATGGTGAGCTTGCCCATAAAATTCTCCATCCTAAATTTGAGACCAACAAAACCTACGAAGTACTCGTCAAAGGAGTTCCTTCCCGTCACAAGATAGACCGTCTCAAGAAAGGAATCATGATCGAGGGCAAAAAAACCTGGCCAGCCAGGATAATGTTTGTCAAACAAAAAGAGCAGGCCACTCTGTTCCGAATTATCATCCACGAAGGTCGCAAACGACAGATACGAAAGATGTTTCAGGCCATAGCACACCCGGTGCTCCACCTCAAAAGAACGGCCTATGGACAACTCACACTGGGTTCGCTGAAAAGTGGCTCATATCGGTTCCTTAGCACAAATGAGCTGAAAAAGATCTTTTTATAGATTTTCCTTTACAAACAACCAAATAGCTGATTAAATCTAAACAGTTATAGGCTTACTATTATTTCTAGCCACCCGAAGCTTAAACAAGTGTCTGTTTTATCAGGGAAAATAAAATCTGAGGTGGCATTCTCTAAAGGCTTGACTTTATTATTTTTTTCGAAGACAAGTGAACACAACAAGACGTAACGATTAACCCGTAACTGGTTCGCAGACCATTTAAACAGGAGTTCAGAATGAACAAATCAGAACTGATTGAAGCACTGGCTCAAGACATCAATGTACCACATCGTGAAGCGGCTGCTATTACCAATACCGTTATCGACACCATGACAGAAGCTCTTGCACGGGGAGAAAGCATAGAAATTCGAGGATTTGGCAGCTTTGTCATCAAACGTTATGACTCATACGAAGGGCGCAACCCTAAAACTGGTAAGAAAATTAAGGTAAAACCAAAAAAACTGCCGTTTTTCAAAGTAGGAAAAGATCTGCGAGAGCAGGTAAATCAGAAACGATAGAATCTGTTTGCCTTTTCACTGGTAGAACAGTTCAAATCTCTGAATTTTTAACTCTGCCAACCAGATCATATATCTGAGCCTCGGTGATTTCTACCTCCAGAATATCACCGGGGCTTGCTGTTCCATCGTTTATCAAAACACAACCATCAATATCCGCTGCCTGAAAGCGGGTACGACCTGTAAGAAGCAGATCCGTCTCGCTGCTGAGCCCTTCAATCAAAACAGGCTCAATCCTGCCAACATACTTCTGCAGATTTGTTGCTGATACTGCCGACTGTAACGCCGCCACCTCAGCCAGTCTAACTTCCTTCACTGCCTCATCAATCTGGTTGGTATGAGTTTCAGCCGCGCACCCTTCCTCGTTTGCATATGCAAAAATACCAACGTGGTCAATTTGCTCACGGCGAATAAACTCTTTTAACTGATCGATATCGTCTTCAGTCTCTCCGGGAAAACCCACAAGAAATGTCGTTCGCAGCGCCACCTCCGGCAGATAGTTTCTGACTCTGCCAAAAAGTTCCACGATCCCATCATAACCGTACCGTCTGTTCATTGCCGAAAGCACACGGTCACTGACATGCTGCAGCGGAATATCCATATAGGGAACAATCCGCGAATCTGATGCCATCAACTGGAGCAGTTCGCTTGAAATACTGGAAGGGTATAAATACATCAATCGAATCCAGGGAATCGTGGTCTCGTCGAGCAATCTTCGGAGAAATGAAACAAGATCAGTGGCCTTATCAAGGTCATCACCATAGGCGGTGAGATCCTGCGCAACCAGTGAAAGTTCTTTTACCCCCTGCTGTTCAAGTATTCTGGCCTCCCTGACAAGATCACCCGTCTCCCTGCTGCGTAATCTTCCCCGTATCGAGGGTATCATACAGTAGGAACAGTGATTATCGCATCCCTCTGTAATTTTTAACCAGGCCCGAAAAAACGGTGTTGATAAGCTCCTGGGCACAGAAGCATCCATGAGATATAATTCCGGGAGCACCGTGCGCTCAGCAGAATCTCCTGTCAAAAGACCTTCAAGGAAAAAGTGTATCCTGCCAACCCCCTCTGTTCCAATAAAAAGATCAACTTCGGGCAGTTCCTGCTCAAGTTTGTTTCGATATCGCTGAACAAGGCAACCGGTTACAACAATCTTTGTCTTTGGATTTAACTGTTTGTACGGCAGCAGCTGCAAAATTTCATCGATACTCTCTTCCACTGCGGGCTGGATAAATCCGCAGGTGTTGACCAGCAGCAGCGCGGCATCTGCCGGATTATTCTTGGCCACCCAGCCATGCTGCTCGAGCAGGCCATACATTACTTCAGAATCAACCAGATTTTTCGGACAGCCGAGACTGATGAGGTTAAAGGTTTTAGTCATTCTTTTTTACCTTCCTCCAGTTTCTGAAGGATAAGACCGGAAATCAACCGCTTACATCGATCTCTATAAACGGTACCCCTGAAGCCAGGTTTCCACTCAGGGCCCCACAACTCATCTGAAACAACAAACAAGGCTGATAAATGAACCTTTCTGAAGGATGCTATCGAGCACAGCGCGGTAAACTCCATATCCACGCCATCAATACCATGCTGTTGATGCAGCCTGTTCAACTCGGACCTGCTCTCCCGATACGGTGCATCTGTTGTCCAGATACCACCTTCCCGCCACCTGATCTCTTCATTTTTAAGAAAAATTCGCAACGTTCCAGTTTCCTCGGGGCAGACCTCGCTCTGCTGATTACCACCATAATAGGCTGATACTCCCTCACCGGAAACCCCTGAAACGGCGACGAGCACATCCCCAATTGCAAAATCCCGGTTAATCGCTCCACAGCAGCTGAACAGGCATATTCTGGTAACACCGAGCGCGATCAGTTTTTCCAGAATGAGTCCTGCTGCCGGTGCTCCCAGGGACGGCCCGGCAAGACAGAGACGCGAGCTATCATCGACAAGGAGTTCAGAGTTGTAGAGAAACCGCGACTCAGCGCCATATCGACGCATTTCATCCTGGGCTATTCGAGCCTCTGCAGGGTTTGCGACGAGGATTGCACGATCCGGCAATGGCCGTTCATTTCTTCCTCTGCCGGGGTGTATCAGGATGTCATTATCGCTTGCTTCCATGGTCTGTAGACCTTAAACATCATTTTATGAAAATGGCTGATTACCACTATTTTCTGCCATAAAACGTAAAAAGGCCGCAGAATAATTCTGCAGCCTTTTTGCGATGCCCAGCAATGTGGACAAGAAAACGAACTGATCAGCTACAACAGCGGATTAGCATAGAGCAGGATCAGTGAAATAACGAGTCCATAAATGGCGATTGATTCAGCAAGCGCCATGCCGAGAATCATGAAAACCATCAGTTTCGGCTGTACTTCAGGATTACGGGCAAGACCCATGGTAGCTCCCTGACCAACGGAACCAATTCCGATACCGGCTCCAAGCCCGGCAAGACCGATGGATAACGCAGCGGCAACACAAATCAATGCTAATTGCAGATTTCCTTCCATTTTGATTTCTCCTTGTAAAATTTAGTTGGTTTGGCCTTCTTCCTAAAATCTATGTCAACAGGAACACCTAAGCTCCTGCTGAATTTAATGTGCATGCTCCTGGGCCTGTCCGAAATAAACAACGGTCAGCAGAACAAATACCATCGCCTGTACCAGTGACACAAGAACACCGAGTATCATGATCGGCAGCGGAGCAAAAAAAGCACCAGCCAGCATAAAAAGGATACCGAGCAGTGTCTCTTTTGCCATAATATTTCCGAAAAGACGGATGGAGAGTGATAACAATCTGGCAAAGTTACTAATCAGCTCAATAGGAAGCATGAGTGGCACCAGCCACCACATCGGTCCCATGAAATGTTTATAATAGCTGAGCCCATGTTCCCGGATGCCGATAAAATGATGGGTCAGCCAGACGATAATGGTCAAAGCCAGCGTTGTATTAATTGAGGAGGTTGGTGACATGAATCCAGGAATGAGACCAATGAGGTTGGCCACCGCAATATAGAGTGCGAAGGTGGCCAGCATCGGAAAGAACTGATCAGTTAATTTTCTTCCCATGTTGTCTACAAAAAAGTTATCCATTCCACCAATGACCATTTCCCAGAAATTCTGCCCGTTACCCGGAACCATCTCCAGATTGCTGAGGGTCAGCTTGGAAACAAAGAACAGAAAGGCCATGACCAGCCAGGTATAGGTCATGTAAGGTGCGCACAATTGCTCCAGAAAACCGTGCCCAACTGGTCCATGAGGGACCGGAAGACCGAGTGTTTCCAGAATAATTGAAATAAACAGTATTGGATGTTCCATATTCCCCTCTTTACCTCCTGCTGAAGTAGTATCTCCACACCACTGTTATTGCTGACATAGTGACGGTGAAGACTACCGTTGTAAGCCCCAGAATCAAACCGAACACATTAATGTCGCTGCTCTTTATAAAAAAGAACAGGACAAGGCCGATCAGGAAAAGCCGGAGCCAGAATTTTAAGATAAATCCCTTCTTACTTCTCTTTATATCACCTTTTTCGACCGCACCATCCTGGCCTGGAACAAGCGAATCCACAAAAGCCGTCACATCATGCTGCGAAACATGAAAGCTTACAATGGATATAACGCCCCCTGCCATAACTGCCCAGGCAAATGACCATGAACCGATCATCCATGAGCCAATTACGAGAATGAGCAGATAAACCCAGCTCATGACCAGCATCTTTTTCAGGGACAGTAACTCTTCCACCGTCTATTCTTTCTTGTCTGTCTTGTCTTCAAGCGACTTACTGCTGCGCCAGAGAATTTCAAACAGACTTTTAAAACCGGCAGCTATCCCGAAAGCCAGCCCAATAAATGTAAACCAGGGAGCGGTACGACCGTCAAATACTTTCTGGTCGAGGTAAATACCGAGTCCCAGACCAATGAATATACAAGCGACAAGAGTAATACCAATATGCCCGTAATGTCCGAGCAAAAACATCATCTCTTTCTTAAAATCGGACATATTATGAACCGCTATAATCCACTGGCAACTTCACTTTCAATATAACAGGTTTTGGTAGCATGCCTCCCAGCCAAAGTCAACGAATTTTTTACTTTTCCGCCAATTTTTTGAATGACCATTCAGTCATTTTTCCCAGGTTTTTGATGTCATTTTGCGTGTGTGCCGCTGACACAAATGCGACCTCAAATTGTGACGGCGCAAGATAGATACCCCGTGACAGCATATTCCGATAATGAGCCGCATATAAATCGGTATCGGCAGCCATGGCACTTTCAAAATCTATTACCTTCCGGCTGGCAAAAAAACTTGTCATCAAAGAACCAATGCTGTTCACCTGGACATCGACAGGGGCCCGGGCCGCCAGCTCTTTAATACAGGCTGCAAATTCAGCGGCCATAGCGTTGAGACGCTCATAAAATCCGGGTTGCTGCAGTATTTTCAAGGCCGCAATGCCAGCACTCATGGCAAGTGGATTGCCGGACAATGTCCCTGCCTGATAAACAGGGCCATCCGGGGCAATCTGATTCATTATATCCTCTTTTCCACCATAGGCTCCCACGGGAAGCCCGCCGCCAATGATTTTACCAAGGCAGGTCAAGTCCGGCGTAATGCCAAACAGTTCCTGGGCCCCGCCATACGCCAGTCGAAAACCGGTGATCACTTCATCAAAAATCAGCACGATACCCTGCTCGGCAGTCAAACCACGCAGCCGCTCGAGAAAACCCTGCTCAGGAAGTATACACCCCATATTGCCTGCTACCGGCTCGACGATCACGCAGGCAATATCAAGTTTTGGGTCTTTCAGTGTTTTTTCCAGGACATCAATGTTGTTGTAGGGAATTGAAACGGTATTCCTGACGATATCGTCAGGCACACCGGGGCTTCCGGGAATCCCGAGTGTAATCAGCCCGGATCCGGCTTTCACCAGAAATGAGTCAGCATGTCCGTGATAACAGCCGTCAAACTTCACCACGATATTTCGCCCGGTATACCCCCTGGCCAGTCGAATCGCACTCATTGTCGCTTCAGTACCCGAATTGACAAATCTGACTTTCTCCACCGATGGCACTGCCTCTACAACCATTTCAGCAAGTGTTATCTCTGATCTTGTCGGAGCGCCAAAACTGGTTCCGAAACCGGCCGCCTTGCCAATGGCCGTAATAATTTCAGGATGTGCATGCCCCATGATCATCGGCCCCCAGGAACAGACATAATCGGTATATTCGTTACCATCTTCATCCGTAATGGTACTGCCGTGGGCGCTTTTTATAAAAAGTGGGTCACTTCCGACTGAGCGACAGGCCCGAACCGGACTGTTGACCCCACCTGGAATTACTTTCTGTGCTTGTTGAAACAGCTCCGCTGACGCGTTTATTGTCATACCATCCTCCATATTTATAATAGCAACTCGCTTCGCTCTCTTACTATTACCAAATTTATCTGAAATGCATATCTACAAATGTCTTCTACTCATTAATTTTCAGGAGTGCGAATATATCACGGAGGTTATTTACCTGTCAAACCGGTTAATGGCCTCTTGATCTTTCAAATTTCATACACACTATAGAATTCACGTGTTTCTTGCACAGCCGGCCCACGAGCCAACATTTTGCTTGTCAGCCGGTAGTGCAGAAGGTAAAGTAAGCGAGTGTTTGCATACTCCTTGACAACCAGTAACTGATTGAACAGGAAAGATAAAATTAAATTTCGAAGGAGAGTTGTAATGGCAAGCGAAAAAGTCCAGCAAATAAGTGATGCTGAATTCGATACGACCATTAAGTCAGCCCAACCCACCCTGGTGGATTTCTGGGCGCCATGGTGCGGCCCCTGCAAGGCCATCGGTCCCGTTGTTGAAGAACTTGCTGACGAATACGATGGTAAGGTTACCATTGCCAAGATGAATGTCGACGACAATCCAGTTACCCCCGGCAAATTTGGGATCCGTGCAATTCCCACCCTGATTATTTTCAAGGATGGAGAAGTCGTCGATCAAATCACTGGTGCAGTTGGCAAGACCCAACTTATTGAGCTGATTAACAAAGCCTTGTAATACCCTGCAGCAACTGAGTTTATCTCATTGCAACCGCTATGACTATAAACCTTTCTACATTGTCGGATGTGTGTATTTTATGGGAAAGAATCATTACCAACTCGTGATACTTGGAGGCGGTCCTGCAGGGCTTACTGCGGGGCTCTATGCTGCGCGGGCCAGAATCGACCATGTTATGATAGAAAAAGGAGCACCGGGAGGGCAGGTTCTTCTCACTGACTGGGTTGACAATTACCCGGGTTTTCCAGAAGGTATTTCCGGGTTTGACCTGATGGATAAAATGACCGCCCATGCCAAACGATTTGACCTCAATACAATTACCCGCGAAGTCAAATCCGTTATTCTCGATGATCCGGATATAAAAAAACTGATCTTTATCGATGACTCCGAGATGACCTGTGATTCTCTTATTATCTGTTCCGGTGCCAGTGCCAACAAAATCGGGATCCCGGGAGAAGCTGAGTTAAGCGGTAAAGGGGTTTCCTATTGTGGTACCTGCGACGCACCGTTTTATCGCAATATGAACGTCGCGGTAATTGGTGGCGGAGATACTGCCGTTCAGGAAGCGGACTATCTCACCCGATTTGCAAGCAAGGTAACCATCATTCATCGCCGTGATGAACTGCGAGCCACCAAGATTATTCAGGAAATCGCCTTTGCAAATGAGAAAATAGACTATATCTGGAATACCCAAGTCACTTCCATAGAAGGGAAAGATGAAGTTGAACAGCTGGAGCTCCTGGATAAGGATGGTAATAAATCAACGCTTGACGTCCAGGGCGCATTTATATTGATTGGCGTTACGCCAAATAATGAAACGCTGCCGCTGGAACAGCTCAATGCGGATTCCTGGGGGTTTATTCCAGCAGACAAAGAGACGCTCACCTGTGTTCCCGGTGTTTTTGCTGCTGGCGATATCCAGAGCAAAGTGATGCGTCAGGTCATTAATGCCTGCGGTGAAGCAGCAACAGCTGTTATTGCAGCAGAACATTACCTTGCCACTCGTGAATAACCAGATCAGGTTGAAAAGATAATGCCAATGCCCAGAAAAAGATTTGCAAACCCACCCATGGTGTTAACCCGTACTTTCGGGATCATTGCTATACTGCTTTTTCTATTTTTGCTGCCGGGTTGTTCCGGCTTAAAGGATATGTTCAGTTTCGGCAAAGAAAAGGCTGAGGTTTATCTTCCTGCCGAGCAACTGATCATGAAAGGAATGGATGAGTTCAACGTTGGTAAATATTACCTGGCAATTGAATATTTCAACGAGATCCTCGACCGCTATCCATTCAGCCCCCAGGCCCCATTAGCAGAGTTGAAAGCTGCCGACTGCAATTACTACATGGAACGTTACGTCGAGGCAGTGGTTCTCTATAACGAGTTTGAGGACAGACATCCAACAAATGAAGCAATACCCTATGTCATGTACCAGAAGGCCATGGCAAGCTACAGCAGAATTGACTCTATAGACAGAGATGTCTCCGGTGCCATAGAATCGATTCAAGACTTCGAGGAACTGATGCGGGCTTTCCCTGATTCACCCTATCGGAAGGAGGCAAAGGCTCGTATAGCTGCAGCAAATGAGTTCCTGGTCTATCATGAATTCTTCGTTGTTAAGTTTTACCTGAGAACGGAGAGATATTTAGAAGCCGAAACGCGGCTCAAATACCTGCTTGCCATGTATCCCGATGCCAAAATCGCCCCCAGAGCCCAGGAGATTCTTGACCTGGTTCAGGCAGGAAACCCACCAACATCAGGTTTTGGAGACTGGTTCAAAGATCTGTCGCTGCCAAACTGGATGGACTTTGCCAGCTGGTAGGCTGGCCGGATAGAATTTGCACACCGTTTATTGAAACCAGCAGGCAGCTCTTATCAAACGGCTGCTCCTGCGTCTGCTGTTTTTTTAAGCCACTCTTTTCCAAGAGACATCTCCATTGCCCGTACTGGACAGATGAGAACACACTGGCTGCAGCCAGTGCATTTATCAGCATCAAATAATACGGCCATATCCTCCCTGCGGATTGAAAGGGCATCAACCGGGCAGACACCAGTGCAGGCTCCGCACTGAAAACATTTTTCTTCATCCCGGCGAACCCTCGTGGCCAGTTGCTCTATTTCAACTCCAAGCTCCTTCAGGTAAAGCAATGCCTCTCTCACATTGCCCTTTGTTCCCCTCAGCTCGAGAATCATAATGCCTTCACTCTGAGGCAAAATATCCGCTCTCAATATATTAACTTCAACTTCATGCTCTTTGATGAGACGATAGATTATCGGTTTATCACTCGTGGCCTTGGGGAACCTGAAAAAATATATTCGCGTATACACAATTAAACCCTTGTTTATAATGTTACCTGTTTTACGGTGACAGGATGGGTGGGTCCGTCACCAGCTCTGCTGCTCGCCGGCATCAAACGGGGGGCAGCCAATATGCGCGTTCCTGGTTCAGGTACACGTTTTCCGAAACAACCAAAAAAAATAGATTGTAACAGAATTCCCTATAGTGGTAAACAGGGACGAACTCTTTAGCAAATTTAACCCTCATGCTCGCATGGAAACAGCTCTATCCATTAAACTGAACAAGGGCAGTATCACCATACGACTAAACCTACCCTGGCCTAACTAATTGACACAGACAATGAATCAAAAACATATTGAAGACATTTTAGTGGCAATCCAGAACGGAACATTGGCAGTACCAGATGCTCTGGAATCATTCAAGAATTTCCCGGCAGAGTCAGTCTCTGATGCCTGTATTGACCACCAGAGAGCACTCAGGACAGGGATTCCTGAAGTAATTTTTGGAAGTTCAAAAACTGACGAACAGATCATTACCATCGTCAGAGCGATGATGGACAAACAAGGCCCTGTTATTGCTACAAGAGTTACCCCCGAAAAGGCAGCGTCCGTCCAGCGGGCAGTGCCCGAGCTGGAGTATCACCGCCAGGCACGGATACTTTCCTGTCGTGAATTAGCCGTTGATGCCAGTGCAGTCCGCGGCACCATCACCATCGTCTGTGCCGGCACATCAGATATTGGGGTTGTCGAAGAAGCCCGGGTCACCGCTCAAAGTCTCGGTCATCCAGTGACAACACTTTATGATGTCGGCGTTGCCGGTCTCCACCGTCTATTAGATAAACAATTGCTGTTATCCAAGGCCTCCGTCATTATCGTTGCAGCCGGAATGGAGGGAGCTCTACCGAGTGTGGTCGGTGGGCTCGTCAGTTGTCCGGTAATCGCCGTACCGACTTCTGTCGGCTATGGTGCAGGGGTCGGAGGATTTGCTGCACTCCTGGGGATGCTCAACAGCTGTGCACCAGGGGTTGCTGTCGTAAATATCGACAATGGATTCGGGGCAGCCTGCATGGCAATTGCTATAAATCGAAGGTGAGAAGATTAGTTGCCATTTCCAGCAGCGGTATTGTCCGGTATCAGCTGAAAATCAATTTCTAATCCCATTTTCACATTTATCCTTGAAAATACCATGCTAACCTTGCAAGATTCGGACATTACGGTATAATCGCGAGGCTGAATAGAGACATATGAGCATTTGCTTAATCTAATAATCCTTTGCAGGACATTTTATGAACACCTCAATTAAACTGAAACTCGGGGCACTCTTTTTTTTAATCCTTCTCGCCATTGTGACGATTGTTCCATCATTTTATGCATCTACCCCGTCATGGTGGAAAACATATATGGCTCCGGAAGGATTACGGCTGGGTCTCGATCTGCAGGGTGGAATGCATCTGGTTCTCAAGGTCAACCTTAAAAAAGCTCAGGAAAACACCCTTGAATTATCCGCCAACGATCTTAAGGATACACTGGCTGAAGAATCGATCAGTGCTGTCCAGAGTATTTCATCAGATAAACGGACAATTGTCTTTACCCTCCCCAATGCCAGTGCTGTAGAAAAGGTTCAGGAGATCATCACTGACGGCTATGAAGATGAGCTCGACATATCCATTGATGCTAAAGAAGGCAGCTTCCCCAGGATCATCATTGAACTCAGCCAGGATAAAATTGATTACATCCAGTCAAATGCAGTCAACCAGTCACTGGAAATTATCCGCAACAGAATAGATCAGTTTGGTGTTGCGGAGCCCGTCATAATCAGACAGGGCAGTGATGAAATCGTCATCCAGCTTCCCGGGGTTAAAGACCCGGACCGGGCACTCAAACTTCTTGGTGACACGGCCCAGCTCGAGTTTAAACTGGTTGCAGAAACAGAAGGTGTGAATATTGATCAGCTCATTGCCCAGGCAGCCGAGTCCGGTCAATGGTCAGGAAAATGGGCTGAGCGTGACGAAATTGCCACCCTCAACCGGCTTCTAAGCAATTCACTGCCCACTAATACTTCAATCTTTTTTGAAAAGATTACAGACAAACAGACCGGTATAGAATCCTCACGGCCGATTCTTCTGGAAAATAAAGTTCTGATGACCGGCGATATGGTGAAAAATGCGCAGGTCCGGATCGGGGGCAGTTTTAATGAGCCCTATGTCAGTATCGACATGACCTCCAGGGGTGGAAAAACCTTTGCGACACTGACGGAGAATAATGTTGGCCGACGCATGGCGATTGTCCTGGATGGCGTGGTTAAGTCAGCCCCGGTTATCCGAGAGAAGATTTTAGGAGGATCGGCCCAGATATCGGGCAGTTTCACCCATGAAGACGCTTCCGACCTGGCAATCGTTCTCAGGGTTGGTGCACTTCCCGCTCCGGTGGATGTTATCCAGAACATGACGGTTGGCTCGAGTCTTGGTAAGGACTCCATCAACAAGGGACTCACATCTGGTATCTTTGGCGCCCTGATGGTACTTGGCTTTATGATTATCTACTACCGTCTCCCGGGCATAATTGCCAACTTTGCCCTGGCATTAAACATCTTATTCCTGTTCTCCGGGCTGGCCATCCTGAATGCCACCCTGACCCTGCCAGGAATTGCCGGTATTATTTTATCCATCGGTATGGCGGTTGATGCCAATGTCCTGATATTTGAGAGGATGCGCGAAGAATACAGCATAGGAAAATCAGTCCGTTCCAGTATTGACGGTGGATTTGGCAAGGCACTCTGGACCATTGTCGACTCCCAGGTGACAACGCTCATTACGGCCATGGCTCTCTTTTTATTTGGAACCGGACCGATTAAAGGATTTGCGGTAACACTCTCCCTGGGTATCATTTTCAATCTCTTTACCGCGCTGTTCTGCTCTCGTCTGATATTTGACACGCTGTCGGCCAAACAAATGATCAAAAAACTTTCGTTTCTGCAGTTTACCAAACAGCCCAACATCGATTTCATGAAAATTAAAACCATAACGTTCTCAATCTCAGGGGTTCTGGTTCTGATCGGACTTATCGCGCTCTTCCAGATAGCCCGGGGCAGCGCCAATCTCGGAGTAGACTTCTCCGGCGGCTCACTCCTTCAGTATCAGGCCCAACAGTCATTTACCATGGCTGAAGTCCGTGATGCCTTTCATAACAACAACATGGAAGGGGTAAACCTCCAGGAAGTTGAAAATGAAAACCGTCTCATCGTAAAGGTTAAAAAATCAGAAGCGGTTGTCGCAAATTTGAGTGATCAGGTTGATGAGATTCTCAGCACGGAGCTTGGCGGCAAAGGGTTTGTCCTTGAAAGTCAGTCAGAAATAGGCTCCAGCGTCAGCGCAGTTTTGAGGAACAAGGCAATTCAGGCAATTTTGATATCGCTTGCCGGTGTTATTATTTACCTGGCATTTCGATTCGACATCAGTTTTGGTGTCTCTGCAGCCATAGCAACCTTTCATGACGTCATGGTCGTACTCGGCATCTGCTGGCTCCTGAATATCGAGATCACCCTGCTTATTGTTACCGCATTACTGACGCTGGCCGGTTATTCACTCAACGACTCAGTGGTCGTTTTCGATCGTATCCGCGAGAACATGAGGAAAACCGAGCGTTTCAAACTAACCACCTCCATCATAAACACGAGTGTTAACCAGGTTATTGGTCGAACCATAGTCACTTCACTGACGTCTGCGATGGTTCTTCTCGCACTGTTTATCTTCGGCGGTTCGGTCATTCACGATTTTTCCTTTGCATTGCTCAGCGGTATCCTGGTGGGAACCTATTCCTCGATTTTTATTGCCAGCCCACTGCTGACATTCTGGAAAAGTAAAGCCGTATAGCAAGATATGGAATTGCCAGAACTTCCTGAAAATGTCGCCCGGGTCAATCCGGGCGAGCCTTTTTCGTTTCTCTGTCACCCCTCTGTTCAATGCTTCACGCACTGCTGCCGCCAGTTGGAACTGGCATTAACACCGTATGATATCCTCAGATTAAGGCAGGCCACCAGCCTGGACTCCGCAGACCTGCTGAGAGACTATATTATCATTGAACAGGATGACACAGAGATATTCCCTCGTTATTACCTGACCATGGTGGATGACGGACAGGCCAGCTGTGTATTTGTTGGAGATGGCGGTTGTGCTGTCTATCCGCACCGCCCTGGCGCCTGCAGAACGTATCCCCTGGGCAGAGGCGTCAGCCAAGAGCATGACGGTCATATGAGCGAATTTTTTGTATTGTTGCGTGAGCCTCACTGTCTCGGTTTTGCCGAAAAAACGGTTCAGACTATCGACAGCTATAATAAATCTCAAGATCTTGAAAAGTATAACCGCTTTAACGACATGCTCACAGAGATTCAACAGCATCAGAAAATTAGAAACGGTATGAGACTCAACGCATCCCAGATTTCTGATTACCGGCTCGCTCTTTATGATATTGATACATTCAGAAAAAAAATAGCCGGGAATCTGGTGGATGAAGACAAAGCCATTGAAAAACTCGATGATGAGGCACTGCTCACCTACAGTTTCAGCTGGCTGAAAGAAACATTGTTCGGCCCGGACAACCCAGGGCCACCCTCCAACACTATTAGCAGGCAGGACTAAATGCTCAAACTGATTGTCTTTGACTGTGACGGTGTGATGTTTGACTCCAGGGAGGCAAACCGGGTTTATTACAATGACCTGCTGGCCGCCTTCCATCATCCGGCGATGAACGATGAAGAGTTATCTTTCGTTCACATGCACAATGTGACAGACTCAGTCAGTCATATTTTCAGGCATTATCAGGATCAGGACATGAACAAGGTTCACCGGCACAGGCTGCAGACAGACTACTCAAAGTACCTGCAGTATATGAGGATGGAACCTGACCTTATAGAATTTCTGAGCTATGCAAAAGAGTGTTTCCGGCTTGCCATATCTACAAACCGGACAAACACCATGCACCCCCTGCTGCAGAAATATAAACTTGCGGATTATTTCGAGCTGGTGGTGACCGCCGGTGATGTAAAAAATCCCAAACCTGCTCCTGACGCGCTTCACAAGATCCTGCTCTATTTTAACTGTAGCGCCGATGAAACAATATTTATCGGTGATTCGCGCATCGACCAACTGCACACTGAATCGGTCGGTATTCCACTTATCGCCTTTAAAAATAAAGAACTCGAAGCGGACTACCATGTCAGCAGTTTTATGGAAATTTGCCGTCTGCCGCCATTCACAGACAGAGATAGTGTCTCGTCTGAAACGTAAAAGGAGCGCTATAAATTCTCATATTCTTCATCGACCCGCTTCACCCCTTCCATCAGCAGCATCATGAAGTCTCCAATTTCAGCAGCTTTCATCTGCTGGGGAGACAAGCCGATATTAAAGGAATAGACCCCTTCTTTTTCGCCCAGGATCTCAAAAATAGCCTCCTGATTCTCAAGATTGCCGTAAATTGCGTTGATAATACATCCTTCCCTGAATGAGACCTGTGCCTCCCTGCCAGAAAACGTCAGTGACAGCACACCGGTTTTCTGGTGCATGTTCAGAATTTGAAACAGTTCTGCCGGGGCCATGTCTTTCAGTCTGCCCTGCATACACGAATCAAATTCACGGGCCCGTGCCCGATTCGCCTGATCAAGACGTTTTGCCAGCAGCTGCGCCATGAACAATTGGACCGTCGGTGATTGATCAATTATCTTTTTAAAATATTCTCCATCCAGAGAAATGAGAATCGTATCCGAAATGGCCGAAACCGTGGTACTTGCCATATTTCCGGAAAGATAGCTCATCTCTCCGCAAATATCATTTGGCCCGAGTGTCGATACATTCACCGGACCGTCATCCACACTCAAGCCACCGGCGAGTACAATATACAGCTTCAGGTTTGGTTCGCCCTTGCTGATCAACGTGCAACTTTTCCTAACCACTTCCTGGCTGAAGTTGTCAAGGATTTCAGTCAAATAACGCGGAGGTACTGCTCGAAACAAGGAACAACCCAGAACCTGACTGAGCAAGGTTTGCTTTTCTGCATTTAATAACCGCTCTTCCTTTGCTGTTTTCAGCGCTGAAAGATCACGACCAATACGAAACTTGATAAGCCCGCTGCAGCCGCTACAGCTGTAAATTTTACTGTTCTTTTGAAGATCTTTTTCAGCATATTCTCCCATCAATACAAAAAGCAGCTCTGTCATTTCCCGAACAAGGATCAAACAGGCTTCTTTGTTATCGGGAGCAGAAAACGATTTATCTGTCAGCCGAAAACATTCACCCAGATTATAGAGGGGACAGTTATTATCTTCGATTATTTCAAAAAAAACGGTAAATGTCTTCATTACGTGATATATAGGTATCGTCTGGTCGTCGTCATGTTTTCAGGCTCTGCACGCTCATACGATATTATAGTGAGCGCACAATTGCGGGTCAGATCATTATACTCTTTTATCTTTTTCAATTTCAAGGTAACAGGCTGACCTTTTAATCCGTGAGTAAAATAGCAGCGAGAGCTGAAGCTTTTTTCGTTTCTTGTATTTTTTTTTTTGAGTTGTTTCCAGAAGTTGATATAATATTTCAATTGGTGATAATCTCTCTTTAAATAATCTACCGGTAAAATGTATGGCAACCGCAACAAAGCAACTAGAAGCCATTCACCAGGAATTAAGTGAACGGTTCTCTGGAGATCCTGTTATTACAGTGACTCCTCTGGATGGTGACCCTCCAGAGAAGTACGAAATAACATATAAGACCACCGGTCTTTACAAAGATGACTCCGGCACTATCCAGGAGAGGGGCAGTCATACCATCACTATCAGTATTCCCTTTGGATTTCCACATTTTCCGCCAAGTTGTAAACCAAAGAGTTCGATATTTCACCCTGACTTTGATCCTGCAGCAATCTGCATTGGTGATTTCTGGGAAAAAGACCGTTCTATTTCTGAATTAATCAGCCATCTTGGTCAGATGATTTCGGGAACGGTCTTTTCGACCAGTAATGCTTTTAACGAAGAGGCCGCAAAGTGGTACCAGGATAATCAATCGAAACTGCCGCTCCAGCAGGTGCAGCCAATCCAATCAGCTGATAAGCCCGTTGACGATAGTATCGACGATGTTACCCTGGACCCGCAACCTGACGATGAGATCTCTTTAGACCTTGGTGATGATGGCCTGGTGATCGATGACATTATCGACGATATCAGTCTTGACACCCCATCCGGTACACCTGCTTCAGAAGCATTAGATGATGGGCAATCAGATGATTCTGATAAGCCCGTTGACACCCTTGATGACAGCTTCCTTGATACCGATTTTGATTACCTTGGACCTGAAGATGGAGACCAGTCTAAAGACGAGCCCGCAACTGATGACCAGGATTTTGGCGTCGATGCAGATCGTTACCGGCTGATGGCCAGGCAGAAACGACACTACGAGCTTGAAATGGAGCTCAGCAGCCTTACCGACCAGCAACAGTTCGATGGTCGCGGAAATCTTGCAACACAGGCCGCAGAGGCACTGAAACAAGCCCGGGAAATATATAACCAGGGTACCGATTTCGAACACCAGGGTAACCCAAGCAAGGCGCTTTCTACATTCCAGCAGGTGGAAGCTATCTGTTCTGACTATCCCGGGATAGAGGAAGATATTGAGCGCACAAAACAAGCAAAGGAACTCCTTGGTGACTGGGCTGAGCCTGACAGTCAATTCAATGATGAATTTTCAGATGCTCCCGAAGAGGATATGGATCAGGAGGAAGAGCTTTTCCCTCCCGAAGATGACCGGTTCAGTTCACTTAAATCGGGAAGCAGGACCTTTTTCGAGCAAACCGCCCGAAAAACATCCAAAGTAGTGCCATTTGCTGTTGGCATTGCAATTCTACTCTGCGTGGCAACAATTGGAGTTTATTATTTTATCAGTGCTTCTACCCTGGATGATGCCAAGGAAAAATTCGCAGAATGCACAAGTGTTCTGGCCCAAAACAGATTCTCCGAAGCAGATCGCCAGTGTCAGCTTGCCATTGATATGTCCAGCCAGATTCAGTACTTCAACGCCGGGGAACGTGATAGTCTCATTGAGGAAATCAAAGTTGTTCAGAATTCACAGGGGTTGACTGAAGGACTCGCAGGGAACCTGCTGCTTGATGGAAAGTATTTACCTAAAAAAGTGGTTAAGACAATCAGGGCTTTCAGGTATTTCACTGCTGAAGGTGATAAACATTTCAAACAGGAGGCATGGCAACAGGCAGCCTCCAGCTATAAACAGGGGCTCGACCTCGCATCCAAAAATGAAGGCGTCGATCCACAACTCCTTTTTACCGTATCAGAAAACCTGAAGATGGCTGAGTTCAAGATGTTACTCAGGTCAGGCACCGAACTCATTGAACGTCAGAAATGGGTTCTTGCCGCCGAGGATCTTAATAAGGCTCTGGCCTATGTGAAAAATCTCAACATAGAGAATAAGTTTGAAATGATTGATGAAATTTCAGCAAAACTGGCTGAGATTTCACTTGCCACTTCAAAAGAGGAGGGTGATCTCTCTTTTTCTCAAGGTAATTGGGAAGAAGCGCTTGTCCACTATCAAAAAGCACTCAACGCCGTTAAAAAATCCTACGCCGCCGACGACCCGACAATAGAAGAACTGAATCAGCTCGTCATCAAAGCGCAATTGTACTACACGGTCAATAAAGGCAAGGAGGCATTTACCAATGCCAACTGGGACGCTGCCATCGACAATTATGGAACAGCAATTGAAATTCTGGAAAGTAATCGGGCAGTTCTCAAACAGGTTTTGACAGATGGAAACCGGGAAAAACTTGCCCGTATCATGCTTCAGGCCTCGGTTATCCGCGATAAACAGGATGCTGCACGATTCCTCAAGGACAAGGAATATGCTGAGGCTGTCAATAAACTGCAATCGATTATAGACTCGATTACCGGAAGTACCTTCAGCAATGAAGAGGAATTCGCAGCTGTCGTTGATGACACCAGAAATTTAATCAAACAGACAGAAACTGACATCCTGCTGACTGACAAAATCATCTACCTTGAAGACAACTTTAAAGAGTTGTTTACAACACACTATACCATCGCTTCTCCCGAATCTCTGGTAGAGCCCAGGGTAATCTTTGAAAAACAGCTTGGCCAGAAACTTATTTTCAGGCTGGAGTGTATTGAGATAGGAAGGGGACGGCCGTTAAAACTGGTGATGAAATACGCACATGATCAGGACCGTGGGACCTGGAGTTTCTATAGCAGCAGCAACTAAGTGGTCGTAAAAAAATAACATGGCCATTTCGTTCGTTTGTGTTAATATGAAGGAATGGAAACTGAAAAAGAGATCCGAGCACGGTATAAAAACATTGAGTGGGCCTTAAATGAAAAACTCAGGAGATTATTTGCTGCGAACGAAGCCAAGGTATTTGGACATGGCGGAATAACCCTTGCTCAGAAAGCTACTGGAGTTGCGCGAAATTCTATAAAGCAAGGCCTCAAGGAATTGTCGAAGAAAGAAGAAGGGGTTGCACATTCGACCTCCACTCGAATAAGGAAGGTTGGCGGTGGCAGAAAATCGTCTGTTAAAAAAGACAAAAAACTGCGAGTTGCACTGGAGAATCTGGTAGAACCCACCACTCTCGGAGATCCGGAATCTCCATTGCGTTGGACATGCAAAAGTTTAAGGCAATTGGAATCTCAATTACGCTCGCAAGGGTTCTCTGCTAGTCACACTTCAGTTGGCAATTTGCTGAAAGAAATGGGCTACAGTTTACAAGGCAACCAAAAAACACTGGAGGGCTCCAAACATCCTGACCGTAATGCACAGTTTGAATTTATCAATTCACGAACGGAAAAAGCAATGTGTGATGGCCAACCGGTAATTTCAGTAGACACAAAAAAGAAAGAGCTAGTTGGACGATACAAAAACGGTGGAAAAGAGTTCCGGCCAAAAGGTAGGCCTGAGCAAGTCAAGGTTTATGATTTTGTCGATAAGGAACTCGGGAGGGCTAACCCATATGGTGTTTACGATATAGCAGACAATTCGGCATGGGTAAGCGTAGGCACAGATCATGACACTGCAACTTTTGCTGTTTCCACAATTCGTCGGTGGTGGTTTTCAATGGGCCAAGACCTTTATCCAGAAGCTAAGAAATTAGTGATCACGGCAGATGGTGGCGGAAGTAATGGATCGAGGGTACGCTTGTGGAAGGTCGAATTGCAGAAATTGGCCAACGAACTAAATATTCCTATACATGTCAGCCACTTTCCTCCTGGAACGAGTAAATGGAATAAAATTGAACACAGATTGTTTTCATTTATCAGTATGAATTGGCGTGGAAAACCGCTAGTTAGTCATGAGACGATTGTTAATTTGATTGCTGCAACTACCACCAGAAAAGGCTTGAAAGTGCGGGCTGAGCTTGACTCTTCCCATTATCCCAAAGGGATAAAAGTGTCAGATGATGAGCTGAAAGCAATACAAATTAAGCGTGACGAGTTTCATGGTGAATGGAATTATTCGATTCTCCCCGTTTGCTCGTGATTGGCCATATTATTGTTTTACAGACCCTAACCATCCTGCTGCAGAAGGCCTTCACACATCCACCTGCAGTTTTTACACTCATCACACTGTCAACAACAATATATCGAAATGATCGAGTGCTG
>CAZOWJ010000012.1:0-60486 GCA_964583415.1 uncultured Desulfocapsaceae bacterium | reverse complement strand
AAGAATCATCGCTAAAACTTAAAACATATACTATGAAAAAGGGAACAGGTTGAAACAATTAGGTGAAAAAATGATGGGTTACAAAATCCAACCGTTATTTGCGGTCATAGTTTTTTTTTCAGGATAATTTGAACGAATTGGAAGTAATAACAGGAGGTTATTTAAAAATAAATATGATAAAACTTTTCGGGTTTATTTTTTGATTTCTGACATTGGTTCTTGTTCATTACGGCTGAGCGGTATGTCCCATTTCTTCATGTACTTCCAAATCGAAGTGTGACTGAGGCCGACTCTTCGCGCAGCCTCAGCCTTACTCCAAGAACAATCGTCCAGCAGGGAGAGCAGACTTTCTTTGGTCAATTTTTCTCGACTTGATTGTGTTTTTTTCCGAGAACCTGGTTTGGTATTGTCAGCCGTGCTATTTCTGCGAATTTCAACAGGGAGATCCTCCAACTCGATTCTGTCGCTGCTGCAGAGGACAAACGAATGCTCAATGGCATTTTCAAGCTCCCTTACATTTCCTGGCCAATTGTAGTCCATAAAGGCACGCATAACTCGTCGCGAGGTATCCAGTATCGACTTGCCGGTCTTTTTAGTCATCGATTGAATGAAATGGCTTACCAGCAAAGGAATGTCTTCTTTACGGTCCCGGAGAGGCGGAAGGTTAATCGGGAATACCTTGAGTCTGTAATAGAGATCTTCCCGGAAAACGCCCTGGCATACATTGGCGTAAAGGTCCTGATGAGTGGCAGTGACGATACGGATATTGATTTTTCGTTTTATTGATTCACCTACACGTTCAATCTCCCGCTCCTGGAGGACACGCAGTAGTTTGACCTGGATAAATGAACTCAATTCTCCTATTTCATCAAGAAAAATAGTGCCGCCGTTAGCCTCTTCAAATCTTCCAATTCGGTCACGAACAGCCCCTGTATAGGCACCTTTTACATGCCCAAACAATTCGCTTTCCAGCAACGTTTCGGATAGAGCGCTGCAATTAACCGTTACCAGTAAATTGTTTTTCCGGTCACTATTGTAATGAATAGCGCCGGCAACAAGCTCTTTTCCCGTACCGCTTTCACCCTGTATAAGGATCGTTGCGTCACTTGCGGCTGCTGCCTTAATAGCAGAAAAGACCTCACGCATTGCCCGGCTTTTTCCAATAATATTATCTAGCCGATGAAATTCACCCAACCGTAAAGCAGCTTCTTCCGCTCTTTTACGTGCCTTATTCAGCTCAGTAAGATCAGTGACAGTTTCTACCACGCCAAGGAGGCGTCCTTGCTCATCCTTGACAACACTGGCATTCTTTATGACCGAAACGTCATGACCTTTTTTATGTTGTAATTGGCACTCCTTGGCTTCAGAGTAATTTTGTTTAAATATTTTACATTTTTTAATATCTGCAGGGCAGCTTTTCCCAAAACAGCGGCTGCAGCGAAGAATTGCACAGGTCTTTCCCAAGGCTTCATCAGCAGTGTAACCGCTTATTCTCTCCATCGATCGATTCCATGATGAAATAATACCATTGGCATCCATGGTGAAAACACCATCTGCCATGGAGTCAATGATTCGACTAATGAACTGATGGTTCCATATCTCGTGTGTTTTTCTAATCATTTCAAAATATAAACTCGTTAATCAACTTTGGTGGGCAGGTGTAACGTTACCAAGCGTTACCAGTATTAATAGTAACAACAGGCAACTCCGTCAATAGATTATTATGTTATTAAATAACAAATAGTTACGAAATAAATATCAGTTGGCATGAATTTTGTTAGAAGAACACTTAGAAACAGGAGGATATTCTAGTGAGACCTCGTGAGATTAAATCGTTAGAGACATTAAGACAAACCATTAATACAGAACATCGAATTGTATTCTGTAATACCCCCTGGTCTGCTCCCTGCCAGAATCAGTATGCAATAGTTGTGAAGGCCGCAGAGTCTTATATTGGCTGGGAGTCAATTGTTCAAATTGATATAGATAGATATCCAGAAATAGCTGCAGAGTTGGCCATTCAGAGTATACCGACGATTGTAGTATTTTACCGAGGGAAGGAACTTCACCGTTTCGTGGGTCTGCAATCTCTGGAGAATTTGTTAAAAGCCCTGGACAATATTCTACCCGATAGCCCTTCTGCCTGCTTTAATTACGAAATAAAAAAACACTCATTCAGAGATTGAATCAAATCCTAAGAGGAGAAACCAATATGGGAAGATGTATCAATCATCCGGATCGTGAAACCAGCTACCATTGTTTGAAATACAACATCTATCTCTGTGATGAGTGTCTGGGCTGCAGAGATCCCAAAATATATTGTAAATTTCGTTCTTCCTGCATTGTCTGGTTCATGACCAAAAAGAATAAAAAAATAGCCTATAACGCTGCATCTGCGTCTGCCAGAGTGTAAAAAAAATATTAAAAATTAATTAATAATGAGGGCGTAGTATGGGCAGAAATGAAAATTTGTTATGCGATCGAAAGCGATAAGAGTGTCCCCCAGTTTGTTGCTGATTTCTCAGCTATTGTCAAGGCGAACAAGTTTGTCATTAACAATCTCGATACCATGGACATGAAGACAACGTTGCATCAGCATGGCGGTGAAGTTCCCGGTGATTTTGATCTACACATGGTGCATGTATGCAAGCCCACCAAGTCGGACAAAAGTCTTACGTTCAACCAGGAGCGGGCTATCTTTATGCCAAAGTTTATACATGTTTTTTCTAAAGATACCAGAACTCAGGTGCGTTATTTGCGTTACAATCCCGAGCAGGTTTCTGCCATGGTGCCGGATGATCCTCAATTTCCTGAATCCCTGACACAGACCTTTGAGAAGATATGCACCATGATTGACGAGGCAAAATAGTATCAATTGAAAGCAATCGTTATCAATGTCGCGCAGTGAGCAACTGCATGCCCCCATCAGAGGAGATAGTAAATGCTTAACATGTTAAAATTCATGCAGAAAAATCTTGTTTATGTGATCCCCGTTTCAATGATTTGCGGACTTCTTGGCGGTGGGTATTTGTTCGATGCCAAGCCGCTGAAGCAGCTGATTATTCCGATTACCTTTATCATGGTCTACCCGATGATGGTTACCCTCAACATCAAGTCAATATTCAAGGGGCATGACCTGAAATTACAGCTGACCACTCAGTTCATCAACTTTATCATCGTCCCTATTATAGTCTTTTCCATCGGTAAGATGTTTTTGTCAGGCGATGCCGAGAAGTATGGTCTCTGGGCAGTTGGACTCTTTTTAATCGGCGTTTTGCCGGCCTCGGGTATGACTATCTCCTGGACTGGATTTGCCAAGGGCAATAAGGAGGCTGCCACGAAGATGCTTGTCTTCGGACTGATTATTGGCGCCATTGCAGCACCGGTATATACCAAGGTCTTCATGGGGACAACCGTCGACGTGGACATGCTGCACATGTTCAGGCAGATCTGTATTTTTGTCTTTGTACCTCTTATTGCCGGTATTGTGACCCAGAATTATCTGGTTAAAAAACATGGGAAGAAGATCTGGATTGAGGTGTATAAACCAAAATTTCCGCCCATTTCTGCCCTGGGTGTCACCATGATTGCCTTTGTAGCTATGTCCCTGAAAGCTAGGAATATACTTGCAAATCCAGGTGACATTATCACAATCCTGATTCCTCTAATAGTTTTCTATTTGCTTTCTTATATCTTGCTGACTCTGGTTGGCAAGATGTTTTTCCAGCGTGCGGATGCCGTTGCCATGGTCTTCGGTGTAGTGATGCGTGATCTTTCAATTGCCCTTGCCATTGCTATGACAGCTTTTAAAGAGCAGGGAATGACGATTGCTCTGCTTATATCACTGGCCTATGTTATCCAGATTCAGTCTGCTGCATGGTATGTCAAACTTGTGCCTTTTTTGTTTGGCTCCAGGGTAATAAAGGATGAGAATCATATTAAACTTGTAAAGCAAGAAGCCCCGTTGCGATAAAATGGAGATATCCAGTAGAACAGATTTTGCAAATGGCAAACGATGAAGAGCCTGACCTCATTGTTGTTGGAGCCAGAGGGCATAGTATGCTGGATGATCTGCTTGTCGGCAGTGTTGCCAGAGGAGATCTCGAAAGCATTCCGTTTTTAGCTTCTCCCTGTACATCTCCGGAAGATTGACAGTAAAAACCTTCAAACCTTGACCATTACGACAACGTAGCAGACTATTCTTATTTACAATTTTTTTTATTCATCTTTATTTTATCATGACTTCAGAAGAGTTTGATATCATTTCTCAAAACTAATCTAATAGGTATCTATACCTATCCCAAGATAGGTACATGCTCCTATTGTGGCATTTGATCATGCTTGTTATACAGTCAAATGAATATATAGACTCACTGGATACAAGTAGGACTATACAGATATTTTTTTACACTTGAATGAAACTTACCCCTGAACAATAAGAGGATCATCATGTGGAATAATGAATAGTACTGGTTTATCTGGTTGTTCCCCCTTGCATTCCAAATTGTACTTCCATTACTGGTTTTATGTTGTTGGTCAGTGTCAAAAATATCAGGCTTAATTTTTAGTAATGATGAGTCAACTATCAAGGCTGAACCAGTTCAAGCTTAGTAGAAAATAAGAATAGACTGCCATATCAACCTCTTCTTTTCTGCTACAGGAAGGGTCACTCCCTGACCCTTCCTGTTTTTATTTAAAGTATAGAAAGAGATAGTTCCAGCATCACTTCCAAAATAGAATTATGGAAAAGAACTGCCTTAACTGCCACTTTTTCTGTAAACAAAGTACTTCTCAGAAAAAGGACATAAATTCACCCCACATATCCCTAAGCGAGCCCGAGCGAGAGCATCTGACTTCATTCCCTAAAGCAATAGACTCGAACGGTTTTAATCTCTCAGCAAACTCTCTGATGTGCTATATCGGCAACTGGAGTATGAACCCAGGTCCATTGTTTTCTACAACGAACCAGTCAACCTTTATGAGGAATAGAGATCGCTGTTCTTCCTTCATACTCTATAGACCAGGTATGGAACTATTGGTAGGTGCCAAATTCAGAAATTCCAAGCTCACAAAGAAGTTCTCCTTCATTAGAGTGGCATTGTTGATTGTCATGGTTTTCCCAATTCTAATGGCTGGTTTTGCCCTAGCTTTCCTCAGATGAAATCGGGTAATATCAGGTTGTTAGTTTTCTCCTTGGAATGCGAAGATTATTCCTGTCAATCCCGACCGAAGATCCTCCTTTACTCCATATCGAGAGCTCATTGGCTCTGCGAATACTCCTTAAAAGAATCCTTGAATGAGATCAGTCACCGTACTCACTATTAGTGCTCGTTTTGGGGTCTTAGGGCTCGGCATTTCAGCAGTAGGAATTGTGTTGGTCATAATGAACCTGACTGTTTGGTACTTGTTGAAATCACATTTGACCTTTTGTCACGCCAAACATCTCTAGCGCGCAAATGGAGTCACCGCGGGCAGCTTATGGAGATTGAAGCAATGATCCACATCTGATGAAAGTTCACTCACAATTGTAAAAGTAAATCCTCATAAAATGCTTACCTTTAATACAGATTTAAGCCTAAAATGTATTATCATCAAAGAGACAGACAATAAAACTGAACAATTGAAACTATTGAACAGTATCTATTGGCAAGCGATACTCCAGCAGCCATAAGTGTATATTTGAAAAGAAGGAATCACTATAAAAGGTGGATTCATGAAAATCGGATACAGCAGAGTATCAACGGTCAGTCAACGCCCAAAGATTCAACATGATGCACTTGAATCCTGCGGGTGCCGAAGGTTTTATGCCGACATAAGTTTCGAAGAAAACGAAGAGCAGCCCGAACTTGATCGCTTATTAGGACATTTAAAACCCAGTGATATTCTCGTTGTATGGCGGCTTGATAGATTGAGTTCCAGTATCAGGCGATTATTCAAAACAATAGAGAGTCTTCAGATGAAAAATGTAACCCTCGTTTCTCTTGAAGAAGGTTTTGACACCTCCAAACCAAATGGATGGGAGGCCCTCAAACAGTCACTCAAATGGTCATTGAATGAAGACCTTCCAGCGGGAACCGCTAAGATCTATCTATGGCTTGATGGTGGTTATGGTCACGTAAAAGTCGAGAATTGCAGGACAGGGATTCAGGAACTTGACGAACTGGCTCATGAAGCAGTTAAGATAATCGGATGCAGCCCCGAGGAAGGTTATCCCGGTTTTGACGTTGCAAGTTATCTTGTCGATACCTTTGGTGGTTCAATTGAGCGCGTGGAATATGGCAGGTTGTGATTGCTGAAACTGCCACCTTCAATTTCTCTATAAATCTAGGCAGTATCTGTTTATCTGATAGAAAAACTTCCACCAAAGCCACGCACTCTAACTTCGGGTTCCTGTTTTCTTATCAAATAATCCCCTTCATTTTCCTGCCATTAGTAGTTAACATTACATCTGAGGAAATAGAGCAGTATGCTTTGCTAGGCGATTGGTATCAAATATAACCCCTTTTAAAACACTAACTGAGTTTTCCAAACAGCAACATGAATCTTTTCTTGCAAACGGCTATGAACAGGCGACAAGTTTCCGACAATTGGCCGAGCCTATTGAAAAAATCAAAATACCGCTTATTTTGGTCCATCATACACCTCCATTGGCAACAACGGATCGCCTGCTCAGCGGAAAGCCTGTCGGCTCAGCAGTGACACGCAGAATTATTGAGGAGCAGCAGCCGGATCTGTGCATAGCAGGTCATATATACATGAAGCAAAAGGCGTCGACCAGATAGGGAAAAAACCCATATATAACCCGGGCATGTTTCGAGATGGCGGCTGGCTTGAGATACCCATTAACAAATCGGAACTAAAAAGAATACTGCATGAGCACCCATAGAAACACCATCATCATCGGGGGCGGGTTGTCAGGACTCATTATCGCCCACAAGCTAAAGCTGAACAGCCCTAATAATCGTTTTGCCATCCTGGAGAAATCTGATCATACCGGTGGTGTCATTCGTTCATTTCAGGAAGATGGCTTCCTGGCTGAGATTGGCCCCCACGGTTTTCTTGATAATTGCCAGGAAAGCAAAGAGTTGCTGGTAGAAACAGGGCTCGATCGGGAGAGTGTCAAAGCACCGCTCTCAAGCTTTGTCCGTTACGTCTGCATGAACGGCAGACTAATGATGATCCCCCAGTCTCCGATGAAAATCATCAAGGCCCCTCTTATCCCCTGGAGGGACAAATTCAGAGTCCTTGGGGATCTATTCAGGGAGCCGCTTGAAGGAGAGCCAACAGTCGCAAAATGGGCTGATTATCGCTTTGGCAAAGCCCTCCTGCCCTATATTGATGCGGTCTTTACCGGCACCTATGCCGGTGACTACAATGAACTCAAAATTGATGCAGTCATGCCCGGAGTCAGGGCGCTTGAGAAACAATACGGATCAGTGATCAGGGGGGTGATCGCCAAGGCTCGGGCTGCAAAGAAAAAGAACAGATCCGGAAAAAAACTGGAAATGCCGTCAATGACCAGTTTCCCCGAAGGAATGCAGCGGCTGCCCAAGAAATTATCAGAATTACTGGTGCATGGTGAGGAATTATTTCTGAATTCTCCGGCCACCCGCCTGCGTAAAACGCAACGCGGCTGGTCTGTTGACACACCTGACACCACCTTTCATGGTGAAAACCTGGTAGTTGCCCTGCCGGTGAACCAGGCCCTTGATCTGCTTTCCGGAATCGATTCTTCACTACCGCTCAGGCAGATTCCGGAAGCATGGATCGCCACTGTTGTTTTTGGATTTGAGGGGGCGACACTGCCGCCAGGTTTTGGATTTCTTATTCCGGAAGTGGAAAAACGATTTACCCTCGGAACCCTTTTTTCCTCAAATATGTTCCCAAACAGAGCACCTGCCGGCACTATCGTTTTTGAAACACTGGTTGGCGGGAAACGGCATCCGGAGCACTTACAACTCGAGGATCAGGAGCTGATCAAACGCAGCCTTGCAGACATAAGAGGGTTGCTTGATCTTCCCCCAACCCCTACGTTCACCAAGGTATTGAGGCCCCATGGCGGTATTCCTCAACTGGAAGCAGGGTACCCGGATCTTCTCAACTGGCGCAGTAATCTTGTTCAGAACAGGGAAGGATTGTTCATCTGTGGATTTGGCTGGAACGGGATTGGTATAAATGACATGGTTAAAACTGCCACATTAACTGCCGACATGATCACGACCGGAAGTGATCAGAACGACAGTGAAACGGAATTTAAGAAAGTCTATTTTTAAACCTCGTTGGTGGCGCTTACCGGAAACGGCCCGCTCAGAGCTTACTTACCTTATTACTCAACAGATCGATTTGAGCCGAAACTGAATTGTCGCGGCGATTCAATCCTGATATGACTTTGATCGAGTGCATAACCGTTGAATGGTCACGATTAAACACTCTGCCGATATCGGCAAGCGTCTCATCCGTATGTTTTCGGCTCAGGTACATGGCCACCTGCCGTGGGAAAGAAAATTTCTTCTTCCTACACTTGGACTGCAGATCCTGAATTGAAATCTTGAACTGGCTGCCGACCAGCTCGCTGATCAACAGGGCATTAAGATTCTTGGGGGTACCGATAATTGAACGCACCACATCTTCAATGATGGTCTCGTCAACCTGTCCCCCCTGCAGAGCAGCGCGGGCTCTGATGGCCACGACAGCTGACTCAATCCTTCTCACGTCTCCCTTGATATGTTGGGCAAGATATAGTGAATATTCATCGACAAGATTCAACTTGTGCTGGGAGGCCTTACGCCGAACGATTCGCAGCCGTGTGTCGAGATCCGGTTCCCGAATAGAGGTGACCAGTCCCGATGTCATTCTGGATTTAAACTCGTCATCAATTCCGACCAACTCCCGTGGAGTAGTGTTTGCCGTCAGGACAACACGTTTACCAAGCTTAATCAAAGAGTCAAGCAGCTCGTTGAGTTCCTCCTGCGTTTTCTTTTTACCGGTCAGGCTTTGAATATCCTCAACGAGCAGAACATCGCAATGGTCGTGATATTTTCGTTTGAAAATATCCATGTCATTGGACTTGATATTTTGCACCATTTCTGAGGCAAATTGCTGCGCCGTTACATAGTAAAGACGGGTCATCGGTGAGGTATCAAGAACCTGGTGAGCTATGGCATGAGTAAGGTGACTTTTACCCAGACCGGTAGAACTGTTTATATAGAGACAGGGCCCGATCGAGTCATCTGAGACTGATAATGAGCGGCACGCTGATTCTGCCAGGATATTGCTCTGACCCACCATAAAATTATCAAAGGTATAGCGGGGATGAAGCGAGCGGACATGAGACCCCCCGGTTGGCAGGGCTGGCAAACGCAGCTGTTTCGGCTTATTATTTCTGACAGCAGGGGCGTGATTTTCATCACTGATCGTGACACGTTCGATTGAACTATCAATCTCGTTAACTTTTTCCGTGATGACCTCAAGGAAATTCTGACTCACGTATGCCCCGAAATAGCGGTCAGGGCAAGAGAGATAGAGACAGGAATCATTTTGACTCTGAACGGTTAACGGCTCTATCCACAAGTCATAGACGCTTTCGGTTAGTTTTTCCTGCAACCTTTCCTTTGCCTTTCTCCAGATCATCATCCACAAACTCTCAGAAAAAATCGATTATGCACAATTTCAGAAATTCTCACCCAAAGCTAGCAACAACGTACCTTCAGACAGAATTATCAGAAAACTATATGGGACTGTACAACAAAAACAGAGGCAGCCGGCGGATCATCTTCTCTCCGGAAAGAAAATCCAGGGGTACAAAGCATGAGTGGAGATAAACATCATTTTGGTTTTTTGGTCAAAGACCATTTTAAGAGATTTTTTTATCAGGGCCAGCCGTTATCAACATTGCCCACCAGCACCCATGGCTGTTGGGATAGCAGTGGACAGCGAGGCTATACCCTTACCAGAAGGGACTTTCAGCCCAGCCCTATTTTTCAACGTTATCCTGACATTTTAGTGATCAAGAGCCTAACTTATCAACAATTTAATGAAAATATTTAACTCAATATTACTGCGATTTTCTATAAAAAAAGGAAAATAACTTTATTTATTGCCACAAAAATGGCTTCATTGTATTAAACTCGGGCGCTCCATTAAATTTCCTTAATTAATTTTTTTCTAAAAAAAATTATCATCATTCTAACAATCGAAAATGTCTAAACGCGGGCAAATGTCCATACATGGACTTCAGCAGCACCATTTTTCTTTAATGTTTTCGAACACTCAGACACAGTTGTTCCTGTCGTAAAGACATCATCGACAAGCCAGACTGACTTACCTTCTATCGATTTTTGGTTCGTTACCCGAAATGCATCCTTCAGGTTACGACGACGCTCAACTCCACTTAGCCCGGTCTGAGAAGTTGTGTTTTTAGCTCGTATAAGAAGATTTATCGCTATTTTTTCCTGATAACCGGAAAATACCAGGCCAGCCAGAAGCTGGGATTGATTGAGACCCCGCTGTCTCAGTCTTTTTGCATGAAGCGGAACGGGAATAATCAGTTCACATTTTTTCTGCTCCCAGATTGTACCGTTTTGTGCGAGGATTGACGCTATCACCCTGACAACAGAGCTGTCTGCTTTATATTTAAGACGGTGCATGAGGTCTGGAACCGGGGATTGATATCTGAGCAGAGAACGAGCAGTATCAAAAGAGGGCATCTCTTTCAAACAGTCACTGCAGTAATGGTCGTTCATTTCTGAAGAGAACTCAAACAGGGTGCCGCACCGGGTACAGAGAGGAGATTTCATAAAAACCAATTGAGCAAAACAGTCCGTGCAGATGCACGATTGGCTTGGCACCGTCAGCTGAGTATCGCAGACATGGCAGCAAGGCGGAAATATCAGGTCGAGAAAAGAGTGCGCTATCAAGGCAATGATGCTCTTTACTTTTTTTTCATTCTGATTGTCAACCATACTCACTGGCGATTTGTCTCTGTGTTATCTGTTCCGGCCATTACTGTGCATTGTTCGCTGGCTGGAAAACATTGTGCTCACTCCGTGTCGTTGCCAATACCACCCCACCTTCCCGATGAAGGTCTGAGAGGTGCAATTCAATTATTGCTGAAACCCACATCTGTGTGCTTTGCATTTTTAACCAAACATGGCATAATGGACTGGATTTTCACCGCTCAATTATTAATTATAAACATAGATGTTTGATTTCAAAAGAAATATAAAAAAAGACAATTTCCTTCGTGAGATCAATTTTTCAAAGGTATCATCCATGAAAAGTAACGGCAACAGACACTATCTAAATCGATCATACCAGCGTACAAAGTCGATCTGCATGGCGATGATAATCGGCCTGGTCGTAATCATTTGCCAACCGGTGTATGGTGCAGAACAAAACACCACCTATCTGCCGCTCCATGTGATTGCCCCCCAGGTGGATAACTCGTTTCTTACCCAGGTAGACTCAGCGATGGAGTCCGTTCTTGCCAAAAATGAACTCATCATGGTTGACCGGTCCTCTGCTCAATCCATGGTTACACAAAAACAATGGCCGCCAACACTGGAGGCCCTTGAAAAAATAGCCACTGCAACCGGTCATGACAATGTTGCTGTAGGAACGCTTACCATTATTGGCAGCCAGATAAGTGTAGATTATAAGGTTTTCGATCTTCTTGATCCGTCACACCCAAAGTATTTTTACCAGGAATCATCTTCTATCGCCTCTCTGGATGTCGTTATTTCTGACGTACTTGAGCAGGTAAACGAATATGTAAGAAGAGATCAGTATATCGCAGACATTGCCCCCGAGGGCAACAAAAGAATCGACTCCGGAGCAATATTGAGAAAAATAAAGACCAAGGCCGGAGATTTTTATGACCCTGATATCCTCCGAGAAGATCTCAAGGCCATTTACAAAATGGGTTACTTCAATGATGTCCAGATTGATGTTACTGATACAGACCAGGGTAAACAGGTACTATTTCGAGTTATCGAGAAACCAGCGATCAGCTCTATTACATTCTCAGGCCTTGATGAGCTGAAGAAAAAGGACCTTGCCGAGGTGATAACAATTAAGGAGAATTCAATTCTCAACCCTGCTGCAGTCAGTGCAGCTGCAGAGGCAATCAAGACGCTGTACCGCTCGAAAGGGTATTACAACACAGAGGTGGATGCCAACATCAGCTACCCCACCCCCGAGACGGCAGCGGTACGTTTTGTTATTGACGAAGGTGAAAAAATCTATATCAAGGAGATCAGTTTCGAAGGAAATAAAACCTTCGACAATGGTGACCTGGAAGATGTTATTGAAACAAGCGAAAAAGGCTGGCTTTCCTGGTTAACCGACGCAGGGTTACTGGACAAGGATCTTGTTAATCAGGATGCGTCCCGAATCATCGCTTTTTATAACAACAACGGTTTTCTTGAAACCCGGGTCGGCGAACCTGTGGTGACCCAGGAAGAGGAATGGCTCTATATTAAATTCATCATTGACGAGGGCCCTCGTTTCAAGGTCGGTACCGTTGAAATTGATGGAGATCTCATTGCAGACAAGCAGACTATTCTTGATATGATGTCCATAAGAAATGAAGAGTTTCTCAGCAGGCAGGTACTCAGAGAAGATATCCTTAAGATTACCGACTTCTATGCGGAGCAGGGGTACGCATTTGCAGACATCCGTCCGAATTTGAACAAATCTCAATCAGGATCCAGGGTCGATATCGACCTGTCGGTAGACAAGGGGGAACTGGTCTATATCAATCGTATCGCGCTCAAAGGCAACAGCAGGACTCGTGACAATGTGATTCGTCGTGAACTGGAAATTTCAGAAGGCGGTGTCTTTGACGCAAAAGGATTGAGAACCAGCAGCCAGAAGCTGCAGCGGCTGGATTATTTCGAAGAGGTAAATGTTACTCCGGAGCCGGCACTCGATCCATCAAAAATGAACATTCTGATCGATGTGAAAGAAAAGTCCACCGGGCAGTTCAGTGTCGGGGCGGGCTACTCGTCGGTTGACAATCTTATCCTGATGGGTGAGATATCTGAGGACAATTTTCTCGGTCGCGGCTACCGGCTGGCGCTCAGCGGCAATATTGGCGGCAACAGCAGCAGGTATAATCTCTCCTGGACCAACCCCAGACTCAATGACTCAAATGTATCAGTAGGTGTCGATCTGTTCAACTGGGAACGGGACTATGACGATTATACAAAAGACTCCAGGGGAGGTGCGCTACGCTTCGGCCACCCGTTCTGGGAGAAATGGCGCATGTATGAAAGCTATAGCTACACTGACACAAATCTGAGCGACGTAGCTCCAGACGCCTCATTCATCATCCGGGAATCACAGAATGTACCGATCACCAGTGCCGTCAAGGCATCGTTTATACGCGACACCCGGGACAAGTTATACGGCGCAACACGCGGTTCAAGAAATTCACTCAGTGTTGGATATGCCGGCGGTATTCTTGGTGGAGACTCACAGTTTACAAAGCTGGAAGGATCTTCCAGCTGGTACTTTCCCCTGCCGTTCACTACGATATTTCATGTACTCGGTGCTGCTGGTCAGGTGTGGGCGAACGAACCGGGAAAGCTCCCGGTGTACGAGCGATTCTACCTCGGCGGCATGAGTAGTATCAGGGGCTATGAATATGGCAAAGTAAGCCCGATCGACCCATTGACAGGCGACAGGATCGGTGGTGACCGCATGTGGTATACCAATTTTGAATTCGTTGTCCCGGTGCTCAAAGATCAGGGCGTTTTTGGTGTGGTATTCTTTGATGCCGGTGATTCGCTCGCAGATGATGAGAACTGGACCATTAACGAAATCGCCAAGGCAGTCGGCCTTGAAATACGCTGGCTGTCACCGATGGGACCGTTACGTGTCGTCTGGGGGTACAATCTCGACCCGCTGCTTGACGAACCTCAGACCGTCTGGGATTTCAGTATTGGCGGACAATTTTAAGCCCCCTTTCAGTTGACGATACCAGTTTTTTGCCGGCTTCATCAAACATGGAGTCGGCACCTTTTATGAAAAACAGTGCTTTTGATCAAAAGAAGACCAGCCGTCAGATATCTGGTCTTCGAGGAGCAAGTCCAGCCTGGTATTGCTCGACGCTTGCAGAAACTCAGTCATTGTGCTGCGTCTTGCCAAGTGAACAGATGGTCCAGGACTTCGAGCAGGATCTGCAACTGTTTACCAGCCGCCCTGTTTTTTGCTATCCCGGTTATGAGATTCCACCATACACCCCGCTGTCACCTGATCAGCGCACGACGGCAGCACGACTGTCGACGCTGTACCGATTGACCGAGAGCCAGGAACCGTTCATCCTGGCTATTTCCATTGAAGCACTGCTGCGTCGGGTAATGGAGCGCTCCGCCCTGTTAAAATACGCGGAACTTTTAATGGAAGGTGAAGAGTGTGACCTGCATGGTCTGAAAACAAACCTCATCAATATGGGCTACGAGCATGTCTCTCTGGTGAAGAGTATCGGTGATTTCTCTGTTCGTGGCGGCATTGTCGATATTTTTCCGCCAAACTTTATACTGCCGGACTCCCTGCTCCATGAAGGACCAATCCGCCTTGATTTTTTTGGTGACACAGTCGAATCAATTCGTTCTTTTGACCCGTTTACCCAGCGCTCATCATCCCGTCTCTCAGAGGCAATATTACTACCGGTGAGCGACATCTATATGCCCACCGATAACTCCTCATTTCTGAGAACGGCTCGAGACAGTTTCCACCAGTATGGCGAGCGATTCAACTGGTCTGCTGAGATAACGGCTGAATTAACGGAACGGCTTAAAAGCGGACGGCGGTTTGCCGGTATAGAGTTTTTTCTGCCACTGCTCTCCGGAAATGAAGAAAACTGCAGCGCCACTATCTTTGATTATCTCCCGCAAGATACCCTCTTCGTCCTCCAGGATATCCAGGCTATCAATCAGCAGATCCAGCTAACCTGGGAACGGATAAAAGCTAATTACCAGAGTGCTCTGCTGACAGGAAAACCTGCCCTTCCAGCAGAGTTACTCTTTGTCGAAGAACAAGGGCTCGTCGATTCATTACTGTCATTTAACCGAGTGGAGTTAACGGATTTCGTTAGTGAGCTGGCAGATCATCAGAATATACATTCGACAAATCACCAGCTGCTCAAGCAGGAAATCTCAATGCTCAGGAAAAAGGAAGGGTTGCTCTCGCCGTTGGTAAGCCAAGCCTCCAAATGGCTTGACGATGGTGACAACGTTATTATCTGCTGCAGATCCCAGCGGCGCCAGAAAACACTCGCCGAGCTGCTCGGGCGCTTCAACATCCCTCTTGCCCTGCTGGACGCACCTGTCAACCTCAAGGAGCTTCCGCCTTACACCGGTGAAAGGGTTCTTTACCTGAGTGATACTCCCCTAAGCTCAGGATTCAGCCTGCCCCACCACCGGCTGCACCTCCTCTCTGAAAATGAGCTGTTTGGTGAGATGCGTCTTGGCAGGAGAAATAAAAGAGCGCCACGATCTAAAGGAACACCGGTCAAATTCACCGAACTCAGCAGCGGAAATGTTGTCGTCCACCGGGAGCACGGGCTCGGTTTATATCGTGGCCTTGAAACCATTGAGCTCCAGGGAATTGCTAATGATTTTATGCTGATCGAATATCGGGAAGGAGACAAACTTTACCTGCCCGTTGACCGTCTCAATCTTGTCAGCCGTTACGAAGGACTGTCTGATAAACAGCCTAAGATTGATAAATTGGGGGCACAATCCTGGAAGGCAACCAAAGAGAAAGTTTCCGAGGAGGTCTGGAAGGTAGCCCAGGACCTCCTGGACATTTATGCCCATCGGGAACTCCGAACCGGCCACTCTTTTTCTCCTCCGTCTGAACTCTATCAGGAGCTTGAAGAGTCATTCCCCTATGACGAAACTCCCGGCCAGTATCAGGCAATCACAGAGACAATTGATGACCTGACCTCAAACCGGCCGATGGATCGACTCATTTGCGGCGATGTTGGTTATGGAAAAACAGAAGTGGCCATCAGGGCAGCATTTAAAGTTATTGAAGATGGTTTTCAGGTGGCACTTCTCGTCCCGACAACCGTCCTCGCCGAACAACATGCCCAAACAATTAGGGAGCGATTGCAGGGCTTCCCGGTACGGGTCGAATCTATCAACCGTTTCAAAACACAGGCGCAACAGAAACGAATCGTCTCCGGTCTCTCTAACGGTTCAATTGACATCATCATCGGCACCCATCGCCTGCTTTCAAAAGATATCTCATTCAACCGCCTTGGACTGCTTATTGTTGATGAAGAGCACCGATTTGGTGTTAGCCATAAAGAAAAAATAAAACGACTCAAGGCTGAAGTTGACATACTGACCCTGACGGCCACACCAATACCCCGAACGCTGCAAATGTCTCTTCTGGGAATTCGTGATCTTTCTGTTATTTCAAGCCCGCCTGAACACCGCAGACCGGTAAAAACCTTCGTCGCCCGATATGACGAGCTGGTAATCAAAGAGGCGATCAGCCGTGAAATCGTCAGGGGCGGCCAGATATTTATTGTCCATAACCGGGTCAAATCAATACATCGCATGGCGGCAGCAATCCAGGATCTTGTCCCTGCTGCTCGAATTGCTGTTGCCCATGGGCAGATGGCAGGAAAAGAGCTTGAAAAAATAATGGTCTCTTTTGTTAACCACGATCTTGACGTCCTGGTCAGCACCACCATTATCGAATCGGGGCTCGATATCCCGACGGCAAATACAATCATTATCAACCGGGCAGACCGACTCGGGCTGGCAGAGATTTATCAGCTCCGGGGCCGAGTTGGCCGATCATCCACCCAGTCATTTGCATACCTGCTGGTACCTTCGATCGATCACCTGTCAAAAGACTCCAGAGAACGACTGCGGGCGTTAATGGAATACAACGAGCTTGGCGGTGGCTTTAAGCTGGCGATGAGTGACCTGCAGATTCGAGGCGGGGGAAACCTGCTCGGGGTATCCCAGAGTGGTCATATTGCTGCAATCGGATATGATCTCTACCTTGATCTCCTACAAAAGACCGTGGCCGATCTGAAAAACCAAGGTGATCCCGGTCATAGTATCCAGGCTGATGAGGTGGATCCTGAAATCAACCTGCGTATCTCTGCATATATACCGGAGACATACATAGCTGACATCGCTCAGCGATATATAATGTATCGAAGAATCGCGGCGCTCAGCAAAAGCAATGCGGCATCATTTCAGGACCTGCTCGATGAGCTTTCTGATCGGTACGGTACTCCACCTGAAGAGCTCGACAATCTCTTCTCTGTTGTGGCCATTAAAAAAGAACTCATCCCGCTCAGGGTCAACAAACTTGAGCGCGGACCTGACAGCCTGGTCTTTTCCTTTCTCTCCGACACCCCGGTTGATCCAGCCCATCTTACACAATACCTGCAGAAAGCTGGCAACGCTCCTCGCCTGACCCCTGACGGCAGACTGGTAATAAAAACGACAGCACAATCGATGCAGGATATCAGTGCCGCTGTCACCGCTGCTGTAAATGACCTTAATCAACTCAGCCATGAAAGAGCCATACATTAACACACAAATAAAACCGAATTTTCGCTGGAATGACCTCGACACTGTTCTGCTCGATATGGATGGAACCCTGCTCGATAAATATTTCGATGACTATTTCTGGGAACACTATGTCCCTCAGCACTATGCCGAGAAAAGAAGACTCTGCCTCGAATCGGCCCAAAATGAGCTGGCCGAAAGATACCGCTCGGTCGAAAGCACACTGCAGTGGACCGACCTCGATTACTGGACTGAGCAACTGGATTTGGATATACCCGGACTGAAGATGAAAATAAACCACATGATAACGGTTCACCCCTTTGTCGTGGAGTTTCTGGAATTTATCAGGGACCAGAGAAAAAGAATCATTCTTGTAACCGCGGCTCACAGTAAAACACTAAAAATCAAAATAGATAAAACCGGAATCGAACCATTTTTTGACCGGATCATCTGCGCCGAGGAAGTCGGAACGGCAAAGGAAGATACCCGGTTCTGGAAAATACTTGAAGAAATGCTCGGTTTCAACAGGGACCGGACAATGCTGGCAGATGATACATCCAGAGTTCTCCAGTCAGCTCAGCACTATGGAATCAAAGAGCTGATACACATCGCCAAACCCAGTTCCCAAAAACCGCTGGAATACTCCTCACACTTTCCATCCATCGCCCGTTTTAATGAACTTATTTTTTAATGGAGCTTATTTCTGCTGCTGCTTTAGATAAAGAGACACATCTTTTGTGGAGCCAAGCAGAAGCCCTATCCACCGGGTCGACTCACTGCCGGACAAGGCGACTTTCACCGTCATCGTCAATGGCACGGAGAGCAGCATGCCCACCGGTCCCAAGACCCATCCCCAGAACGCCAGGGAAAGAAAAACGACCAGCGTAGAAAGTCCCACACTTTTCCCCATGATCCTTGGTTCTACTATCGAGCCAATTATAATGTTGATGACGAGATAGCCGAATGTAGTGATCAGCGCATTTAATGGACCCAGCTGAATGAGTGCAAGGAGAACTGCAGGAATAGCAGCAATAATGGAACCAATATTGGGCACAAAGTTCAGCAGAAAGGCAAAAACCGCCCATAAAATGGCAAAATCAACCTTCTGAAAAAAAAGAAAAAGATATACTACCAGAGCGGTTGCCAGACTGGTCAATGTTTTCATGGCCAGATAGCGGTTCACGCCACCCGTTATTTCAACATATTCGTTCAGGGAATTTTCAGAATTACCCCGAATTGCTTTAATCTTATCTGGTATTCCAGCTGCTTCCAGGAGCAGAAAGATAAAAGTCAGTAAGATGAGAAAGGCATTGGTAAGCATTCCCCCGAGACCATTGAGGGTGCCACCGATGAGTTTCATGATCTTTCCCGGATTCAAAATTTCCACAACAAGTGCGCTATCAATGGAAATTCCGTACCCTGCCAGCCAGGCCAGCATGGCCCGCAGGATCAAATTCAGGCGATCCTGATAATAGGGGACGTTTCTGGAGAACTCACTCAGCGCCGTAGAGACCAGCATGCCCAGCATCAGCCAGAGGCCAACAACAATAGCAAGGATCATCAACAGACCAAGCAGCTCGGGAATACCTCTTTTCTGCAGCCAGAACAGTAATGGCGCGCAGATGATTGCCAGGAAGACCGCCAGCAGAAAAGGTACAATCAGAGTACTTGCAGCCTTCATTCCAGCGACAATAATCACCAGCGATGCCAGCTTAACCAGACTGCTTTTGCCTTCCGTTGTTAGCGGATTCATTCGATATTCCTTATTGGATTTTTAACGTCACCGGATCGAAAAAGCTTTGCCTTCATAATCGTTATACTGTAATAAAGAGGAAATTTACTCATCTTTCTCCTACTGACCAATAAAGCCTATGTTTCAATCAAATCTATTTCGCTCTGCAATGTGTGCAGGTTTTCTCTCTTTCTCGCTGATATCCTGCGCGACTGATACTCCTGTACCCGTATCTCTGGAGCAGACGTACCCGGCGACCTCACAGGTAAGTATCACCTTTATTGAAACTGAGATTCCCGGTCAATGTCGAGTTTTTTCCCACCTACTGGTCTCCATTCCGCCATCGACGCCTGAATCCGAGATAAAAGAAAGGGTTGAGCAGTTTGCTATGGAAAATGGAGCCGATTATATTCTTGTCGGTATGGCAAGAGAAAGTGACGAAGACATTGAAGCTCTCTATTTCAGATCCTACGGACCGCAATCTCCTTATTCTTTCAAGACCAGATGGGAAGGGTGGAAGTTCGGTTTTCGTGACTGGAATAATGGTGGCCCCCTCGTTGATTATGGTCATAACCGACTCTGGAGTGACAATCCGGCCTTTGACACAGAAGTCACCACTCAGGTAGTGCTCCTCAATTGCCAGCTCGGCCCGAATAAACAATAGTTATTCAGACAGATCTGCATATCTTCATCAAAACGCTCCGGAACCTGTAATACCTGAAATTCAGTTTTTAGCTTCTTTTCATCAAAAATTCTGTTAATCTTCAAAAGAAAAATTGGCGATTGCCAGATTTTTTTTTGAAGCAACAACAGAACAATGTTCTTTTTTTCGGATATATTACTTTTATTACACATTATTTTCACCAACAGTAACCACCATAATTTTTCCATAATCAGGACTTGAAGTTACTGGAAATATTTAGTATATGTGGTAAGGCTGGTGTATCATTTACAGCATGGAGGAGACAAGAACAAGCATGTAACAAGCGTAGAAATTACCCACAACCTGATAATTTCAAGAGAGGTAGACACATGGCTGACTATGCAAAAGAATTCGCAGAGAGCATTGAGCAACCCGAGGTATTCTGGGCAAAGGCTGCAGAAGGAATCGACTGGTACAAGAAATATGATAATGTGCTGGACAGCTCAAACCCACCTTTTTATCGCTGGTTTTCCGGCGGCATGATGAATACCTGCTACAATGCGGTAGATCGCCATGTTGAAAACGGCAGAGCAGATCAGGTTGCAATTATCTACGACAGTCCAGTTACCGATACCAAAAGCAAAGTCACCTATAAAGAACTCCAGGAAAAAGTTTCACGACTGGCCGGCGGCCTGCAGAAGCTGGGCGTTACCAAGGGTGACACGGTCATCGTCTATATGCCGATGATTCTTGAAGCGGCCTACGCCATGCTGGCCTGTGCCAGAATCGGGGCGATACACTCTGTTGTTTTTGGAGGATTTGCAGCCAACGAGCTGGCCATCAGAATCAACCATGCCCAGCCAAAGGTAATCCTGACAGCGTCAGGGGCCGTTGAAGGCAAAAAAACACTTGCCTACAAACCAATTGTCGATGAGGCGATTCAGATCGCTGAACACAAGGTAGAAAAGTGCGTGCTTTTCCAGCGTGCTTTTCTCACCGCTGACATGCAGAACGAGATGGACATCGACTGGAATGATCTCGTTGCAGATGCCCCGCTGGTTGACTGTGTGCCTGTTAAAGCAACTGATCCGCTGTATATTCTCTATACCTCGGGTACAACCGGAATGCCAAAAGGTGTCATGCGGGATAATGGCGGTCACGCAGTTGCGCTGAACTGGTCCATGAAAGCAATTTACGACATAGATGCCGGAGACGTGTTCTGGTCGGCATCCGATGTCGGCTGGGTCGTGGGACACTCCTATATCGTCTACGCTCCGCTCCTCAGGGGGGCAACAACAATCTTATACGAAGGAAAGCCCATCGGCACCCCCGATGCCGGCGCTTTCTGGCGTGTTATCTCAGAACACAAGGTAAAGTCTCTTTTCACTGCGCCAACGGCGTTCAGAGCCATCAAAAAAGAGGACCCCAACGGAGAATTTGTCAGCAAATATGACCTGTCCTGCTTCGAATGTCTCTACCTCGCCGGTGAACGACTCGACTCAGACACCTACCACTGGGCAACCAATCTTCTCAAAGTACCGGTTGTTGATCACTGGTGGCAGACAGAAACGGGATGGGCCATCGTTGCCAACTGCCGTGGCATCGAAGAGCTGCCGATCAAACCGGGATCGCCAACCAAGGCCGCACCGGGATATAATGTCATGGTTCTCGATCATGAAGGAAATGAGGTTGGCCCCAATACCGAAGGTAATATTGTCGTCAAACTGCCGCTGCCGCCGGGAAACCTGGCCACCCTCTGGCGAAATGAGAAACGTTTTGTAGAGTCCTACATGACAACCTTTCCTGGATATTATGAGACCAGTGATGGTGGATATATCGATGAAGACGGTTATATTTTTGTCATGGGTCGAATGGACGATGTTATCAACATCGCCGGCCATCGCCTGTCCACAGGCTCAATGGAGGAGGTAATCGCGACTCATCCGGATATTGCAGAGTGTGCGGTCATCGGAACCGAAGACCAGCTCAAGGGACAACTTCCGGTCGGTTTATTTGTATTGAAATCAGGGGTAGACCGGGATGTCGAAGAGGTTAAAACCGAACTTGTCAAAATGGTCAGAGAACAGATCGGCGCGATCGCCTGTTTCCGAGAATCCACCGATGTCGGGAGACTGCCCAAGACAAGATCAGGTAAAATTTTAAGAGGGACCATGCGTTCAATTGCAAGTGGTAAAGAGTACCGCATGCCTTCGACCATCGATGACCCGACTATCCTTGATGAAATTACCGACACACTCAATCAGATGGGGTATCCGCCTAAGTAACAGAAAATATTTTTAAATACCCAAGAGGCAGGCACTAGTTTGGCACCTATTGCCTGCCTCTCTACATGGATGAATTGAAGGAAAACTAACCGTTACCTTATTACCTCACCATTATATTTCCGAACACACCCACTATTACTACCAGGAACAGCTATGAAAATTCACGAATACCAAGCCAAAGAACTTTTCAGATCCCACAACATTCCGGTACCGGACGGAAAACTCTGCTACCAGCCGGAAGAAGCTCAGAGAGCAGCTGAGGAATTTGGCCTGCCCGTTGCAGTAAAAGCTCAGGTTCATGCGGGAGGCAGGGGCAAAGGCGGTGGCGTAAGAGTGGCCAGGAGCATTGATGAAGCACTCGAGGCGGCAACGGCTATTCTCGGTATGTCGCTTGTTACCCAGCAGACCGGGGCCGGCGGAAGAACAGTGAATAAAGTTCTCGTCGAACAGGGAGTGAATATCAAGAATGAGCTCTACCTGTCCTTCATTATTAACCGAGATGATGCCACCGTCACCATTATGGCCAGCCAGGACGGCGGTATGAATATAGAGGAAGTTGCCGCAGCCACGCCTGAGCGCATTATCAAGGTTGGCATCAGCACATTACTCGGTATTCAGGGCTACCATATCAGGCAGGTCATCATCGGCCTTGAACTGCCGCCTGCAGTTGCAAAACCCTGTGGCCAGCTGCTCAGGAATCTCTACAAACTATTTGTCGGGTATGACTGCTCACTATTGGAGATCAATCCACTGATCATTACTGAAGATGACCAGCTTGTTGCGCTTGACGCCAAAATTGATGTTGACTCCAATGCCCTCTTTCGGCACGCTGATGTTGTAGAAATGCGTGATCCGCTGGAAGAGGACCCGAATGAACTTGAAGCAGCGAAGTATGACCTGAACTATATCAAGCTGGATGGTACCATCGGCAATATGGTCAATGGCGCAGGACTTGCCATGGCAACCATGGACATCATTAAACAGGCCGGAGCGGAGCCGGCAAACTTTTTAGACGTCGGTGGCGGCGCAAGTGCAGAACGCGTTGAAAACGGATTTAGAATCATCCTCAGCGATCCCAATGTCAAGGGTATTCTCATCAATATATTTGGCGGTATTTTACGTTGTGATATTCTTGCCCAGGGTGTCGTGCAGGCAGCCCAGTCTCTCCACCTGAAAGTTCCTGTTGTTGTCAGGATGGAAGGAACAAATGTTGAAGAGGGCAGAAAAATTCTGGCAGAATCAGGGCTCGATCTTATCAATGCAGTTGATCTCTCAGACGCCGCGGCAAAGATTGCCGATATAGCGCGAGGGTAGAGGATAGATACTATTGTGAGAAACATCTCGTTCATAACAGCAGCAGTGACGTCTGTCATAATCGTCTTTTTTGCAGCTGGCCACTGTTGGGCTAAAATGGTTATCGCAAAGAGCAGCGACCAGTTCCTGCCGGGTGCCAGCCTTCCGGCACTGGCAATTACCATTGCTCAGGGCGCCGAAATTGTTCACCTCAACCTGACCATGTCGGCAGATAATCAAATAATCATTCTCGGCGACACTGTCCTTAACGAAATAACCAACGCAGCCGAGTTATTTCCAGACCGGAGTCGAAAGGACGGCTCATACCAGGTGATGGATTTTACCCTTGAAGAGCTGCAGCAGCTTTCTCTTGCCCGCACCCCGGGGATAACACCTGGCACAGCTCCTTCCGACCTCGTCCCACTTCCTCAGATACGTATCGCTACGCTTAATGATGCCCTCGACCTGATCAAAATGATGCAGCACAACCTGGGTCGCAGAATCGAAATTATTGCTGAGATAAAGAAGAGCTGGCAATATAAACATGAGAACCGCGACATCAGCAGGGCGGTGATTGATATCTGTCGTCAGCACGGCTACACAACAGATGATAGCGGTCTCTCCATAGCATCTTACGATCCGGAAGAGCTGCAGAGAATCCACGACGAGCTCTTTGCTGAATCGGCAGTGAACCTGAAAATTTTTCAGCTGATCGAAGAAAACTCAGGTGTGGAAACCCAGCGCTTCGAGCGGGGCAGATGGCTCCATTATAACTATGACTGGCTGTATACCAAATTTGGTATCAAGGCCGTATCCGCCTATGCTGATATGATCAGCCTCAGACCTGACTTTCTGGTAAGTGAGACCGGGGATCTTCTCCACCAGGAATATGTCGAAGATGCCCATATCCTCGGCCTGAAAATCATTATCCACCCCATTGATTATGTGGCTGAATCCCTGCCGGCTTTCAGCGCCAACCTTGAGTCGTTTCTCGAGTTCTGCCTGTTCACCGCTGGAGCCGATGGACTGATTACCGAAAAAGATCTGGCCATGCGCGAATTCATAAAAAAGCAGTCACCTGAAGGCAGTAACGATAAAGAGATTAAAACAACGATAGAGCTTTTACTGGAAAATCTAAAAAAACAGCAACAAAACAATTAATACCACACGAGAGAATGTAAATTATGGCTATTTTCGTCGACAGCAATACGCGTCTGATTGTACAGGGAATCACCGGCCAGGAAGGCCAGTTTCATACACGCCAGTGCGTCAGTTATGGTACCAACGTCGTTGGTGGAGTTACGCCTGGTAAGGGCAGTCAGAAGATGGATGATGTCCCGGTATTCAATTCTGTTTTGGAAGCGCGAAATAAAACTGGTTCCAATGCATCAATGATTTTTGTTCCTCCGCCATTTGCTGCCGAGGCAATTCTTGAAGCAATAGACGCGAAGATAGAAATAATCGTCTGTATCACCGAGGGTATACCGGTTATGGATATGTTAAAGGTTAAAAGTTATCTCGCCGGCAAAACGTCTCGTCTCATTGGCCCGAACTGCCCAGGTATCATTTCGCCCGGATCCTGCAAAATCGGAATAATGCCCGCCAGCATACACAAGGAGGGAGGGCCGTTTGGTGTTGTTTCCCGATCGGGAACGCTGACGTATGAAGTCGTCCACCAGTTAACACAGGAAGGCTTCGGCCAGACCACCTGTGTAGGAATTGGCGGTGATCCGGTAAATGGTACAGGATTTATTGACTGTCTCAGCGCCTTTGAAGCTGATTCCGAAACAGAAGCGGTTGTCATGGTCGGCGAAATTGGCGGCAGTGCAGAAGAAGAGGCGTCAGCATGGATTGCAGAACATATGAGTAAACCAGTCGTCGGTTTTATTGCCGGGATCACTGCTCCTCCGGGTCGTCGCATGGGGCATGCGGGAGCAATTGTCAGTGGTGGATCAGGAACCGCATCGGCAAAAATGGAGGCGATGGAAAAAAGCGGTATCCACGTCTGTCAGAACCTTGGCACACTTGGAAAACTCTGCACGGAAGTGTATGGATAAATTCTGAATCGTTATTATCTTTTAAGCTCAATTTTCGTTTCAGGCGGGATATCATCAACTGTCGATATAATCGCGCCTTTTCTTTTTTCAGCCAAATTAAGCGCCCTCACTAAACACGACAAGAACATTGTTCTTATCTAGCGCTTTTACCAATCTTTTCATCCCTGCATTCGCTGCAAATGTGCACGAAACACAAAGCGCAAAACACCACTGACGCCAAAGACAAAATAAATTATCCGTAATTGCTTATTATTGCTATACTTAAACACGCGCCCGAAGATTCCTCAGGCCAGCAATAAGTTTTCGCTTGACAAGTGACGGAACTTTTCATAAAAATGGCAGTGTAACATCGTTCTTTTTGTTATTTATTAGCAGGTTTTTCAGTCCCCTAAAGCCATGTTATCTTGCCGGCTAAAGGAAAGACAAATAACGATGTTACTTTTTTGAGCATCAGCGAGTGCTCATCATCTGCACCGCCGTTTATTAAATATTTCTTCACTATTGCAATAATGAGGAGGTTTGCATCACTGCCATTTTTCCATTACCCGTAAAGAGCGTATTCCTGCAGCTTCAGGTCGATTTTGATCTCCCGTCAAGCCGCTCGGTTGCCCTCTTAATTCCACTCTCACCCACGGCTAACCAGAGGGGAAACAGACTGTGAATTTCAAATCAGAATCAACCCCCCGAAACCAGGACAAGAACATTTTCTCACTGCTTGTTCTGCATAAGGAGAGATCATGAACACATTAGAAAGCTTGGATCATTTAAAGAAACTCAGAGCACAAGCCAAATTAGGCGGTGGCCAGAAGCGAATAGACAAATTGCACTCACTTGGCAGAATGACAGCCAGAGAGCGCATTGACCTGCTGATGGATCCCGGTTCATTCGAGGAATTTGACATGTTCAAAACCCATCGATGCACCGATTTTGGCATGGAAAATAAAAAAATTCAAGGAGATGGGGTGGTTACCGGTCACGGAACAATCGATGGAAGGATTGTTTATGTCTTTGCCCAGGACTTTACGGTGCTCGGCGGATCACTGTCAGAGACATTTGCCGAAAAAATATGCAAAATCATGGATCTGGCGCTGAAAAATGGTGCTCCTGTCATCGGCTTGAATGACTCCGGCGGGGCCCGTATCCAGGAAGGTATAGAGAGCCTCGCCGGCTATTCGGATATTTTTCTCCGCAACGTCATGTCTTCAGGGGTAATCCCCCAGATCTCTGCAGTTTTCGGTCCTTGTGCGGGCGGGGCTGTCTATTCTCCGGCGCTGACCGATTTTGTCGTCATGGTCAAGAATAACTCATATATGTTCCTTACCGGCCCCAAAGTCGTCAAATCCGTTACCCACGAAGATGTTACCGTCGAGGAACTTGGAGGTGCAGACATGCACGCCTCCCGCAGTGGTGTTTCTGATTATGCCGCTGAATCTGGTGCTGACGCAATATATTATATCAAAAAGCTCATATCCTACCTGCCCCAGAACAATATAGAAAACCCGCCAATGGTAGACTGTTCGGATCCGGTTGACCGTGTATCACCTCCGCTCAATGATATTGCACCGGAAAATGCCAATGAAGCATACGACATGAAGGAAGTAATTCTTCAAACCATAGACAATGGCGACTTTTTTGAAATCAAGAAAGATTTCGCCCCGAACATTATAGTTGGATTTGCTCGATACAACGGCATGAGCGTCGGTATTGTTGCAAACCAGCCGGCGCACAACTCAGGAGTGCTGGACATCGACTCCTCTATCAAAGGAGCCCGGTTTGTCAGGTTCTGCGACTGTTTTAACATTCCGATTGTCACCTTGGTTGATGTTCCGGGATTTCTTCCTGGCACCGCACAGGAATATGGAGGAGTCATTCGAAACGGGGCAAAAATACTCTACGCCTATGCAGAGGCGACCGTTCCCAAGGTTACCGTTATCACCAGAAAGGCCTATGGCGGCGCCTATTGTGTGATGTCTTCCAAACACCTGCGCGGGGACATCAACTACGCCTGGCCAAGTGCCGAAATTGCGGTAATGGGTGCAAAAGGCGCCGTCGGAGTCCTTTACGGCAGACAGGCAAAAAAAGAAGAGGACCCTGAAAAATTTTTAAATGACAAAGAAAAAGAATACCATGATACCGTTGTCAACCCATACGTGGCAGCTCAGCGTGGCTATATTGATGATATCATCGAGCCGGCACGAACCCGTATCAGGGTAATTCGAGCCCTTGATATTCTGCAAAACAAGCGGGACACAAACCCAATGAAAAAACACGGAAATATTCCACTATAACCAGGCAACCAACAAGGGAGAAAAATGATGGCTGTAAAAATATTTATTAAAAGAATGGTACCAGAAAGCTCCATTCCCGAATTGACCATCCTGCTCAAAAGACTGCGGAGTATGACCCTTATGCAGCCGGGCTACATTTCAGGTCAGACCCTCAAAAGACTCGACAGGGTCAACGAGTGTATGGTCATCAGCACCTGGAGATCAGTAGAAGACTGGAATAACTGGGTAAACAACAGCAAGCGAATCGCAATACAGGATGAAGTTGATCAGTTACTCGGCCAGCAGACAGAATATTCTATTTACGAATAGCAAGGATGCAGAAAAAACCGGCAGCATGCCGGTTATACTAACCTCCAAAAGGTGATAAGACGATGGCAGATATGCAGAAAAAAATGGGTGCCGCACTTGCCGCAGTAAGTGCATACCTGCAGGATGAGGAGGCCATGGCCGCCGCCCAGCAGTCAGGAGCCGTACCCAGCGGACCCCAGTCTCAGCAAAGTCTCTGGGGGCAGAGTGGCCGCCAGGAGATGATGAATATGCGCAGGCTTATCCAGATGAGAGCGTTTGAACGCTGTCGTTAATCTGACAATTTTAGGATCAGGCAAGAGGAGATACAGACGATGAGTGACCAAGTTAAAATGACGTCATTGAATTACGACAGCGACCGACCCGCTGCTGATAACCCTGTAAAAATAATGGATTTAACCCTTCGAGATGGACACCAGTCACTGTTTGCCACCAGGGGGCGCACAGAAGACATGATACCGGTAGCCGAACTAATGGACGAGGTAGGCTTCTGGGCAATCGAGACCTGGGGCGGGGCAACCTTTGATACCATGCATCGTTTTCTTAACGAAGACCCGTGGGAGCGACTGAGAACGCTCAAGCGTTACATCAAAAAAACTCCTTTTTCAATGCTGCTCCGGGCCCAGAATCTTGTCGGTTACCGCAATTATGCCGATGATCTGGCCTATGCATTTGTTGAAAGAGCGGCAGAGAACGGCATGGATATTTTCCGTACCTTTGATGCACTCAACGATTATCGCAATTTCGAAACAGTTGTTAAACAGATAAAAGCCTGTGGTAAACATTTTCAGGGCTGTATCTGTTACACACTGACTGAGCCCAGACTCGCCGGCGAAGTGTACAATCTGGAATATTACCTGAAAAAAGCCACAGACCTTGAAGAAATGGGGGCCGATTCAATCTGTATAAAAGATATGGCCGGGCTGCTGGCTCCCTATGATGCCTATGAGGTAATCAAGGCAATGAAGGACACGGTAAAGATACCAATCCATCTTCACAGTCACTTCACTTCGGGCATGTCGCCGATGACCCACCTCAAGGCAATTGAAGCCGGGGTTGACATAATTGATACGGTCATGACCCCATATGCTTACCGAACATCCCATGCAGCAGTGGAACCACTGGTCATGACACTGCTTGGTACAAACAGGGATACCGGATTTGATATCAGAAAACTGGCTCATATTAATGGAATTTTTGAAAAAGAAGTTCTGCCTAAATACAAACACCTCCTTGATGATTCGAAGGTATCACTCATCGATATTAACGTCTTGCTGCATCAGACACCGGGAGGCATGCTCTCCAACCTGGTCAACCAGCTTCGAGAGATGGACGCCCTTGATAAAATAGATGAAGTATACAAAGAGCTGCCTCGCGTTCGCAAAGATCTGGGGCAGATACCGCTGGTTACACCAACAAGCCAGATTGTCGGTGTGCAGACAGTTAACAACGTGCTCCATGATACTCCAGATGAGCGCTACAAAATGATCACCGGTCAGGTTAAAGACCTCTGTTACGGGCTTTACGGTAAAACAGCCGTGCCGATCAACCCTGAAGTTCAGAAGAAGGCACTTAAAGGATATCCACGCGGCGAAGAGCCGATAACCTGTCGACCGGCTGAGGTCCTGGAACCCGAACTTGAAAAAGCAAGAGAGGAGGTCGGAAGCCTTGCAAAAGATATTGACGACGTCATCCTTTATGCCCAGTTTCCGGTAACCGGCAAGAAATTTCTGGAATGGAAATATGGTATAACCCCGGCACCTGACAGTGTCAAACCGATATCTCTTGAGGAGGTCAAAAAGCGTGACGAAATTCTCAAGAAGGCCAAAGCCGGAGAACTGGTTGAGAGAAAACAGAATACACCGGCCAAGACAGAAGCGGTACGCACCTTCAATGTCTTTGTCGATAGTGAGTTTTTCAGTGTTGACGTTGACCCTGTCGGCGGTGCTCCAATTGCCATCGCTCCACAGGCTGTTCAGCCGCAGGTAGCGGCACCAGCTGCAGCTCCTGCAGCACCAGCGCCGCCAGTAAAACAGGAACCTTCAGCTGGTTCACATGCGGGAACAGTGCTGCTTGCACCAATGCCCGGTATGGTTGTCAAGTATGAAAAAAAGGTCGGAGATAAAGTGGCACAAGGTGATACGGTGGTTGTCCTGGAGGCTATGAAAATGGAAAATGCGCTTCCGGCACCCTGTGATGGCACCATTTCAGCAATTGATTTTGAGAGCGGAGACAGTCTCACCAAAGGAGCAGTGCTCTGTGTTATCAACTGACAAAGACCATCCGTCTGCACCCTTCATCTGATCAGGGGTGCAGACGGAACCCAGTTGGGCTTGAGCAAAACCTACGTTGATGAAAACTGTCAGTCCTGGCTCCGGGCATTATTGTTTCTGCCGTTTTTGCAGGATCTGGAATCCTGTCCGATCGTGCAGCCTGCAGGCTCCCGGAAACAAAACCATACCGGCTGACTGGACAGCAATAATTTCCAAGATTCACCGGTCACCCGTAATTGCCTGGCAACGGGGACGATCTGGGCTGTATTAAACGGATAATAAATGGAGTTAACAACGACAAGCAATGGCAGATAAATTTCATCCCGATGTCCACCAGCGACTGGAAAAGGCGGTATGGGAAATCTTTTCAAATTCGGATTTTCACAAGGCATCCATCCGTGATGTAGCCGATAGCGCCGGGGTCAGCTTCACCACCATTTACAAACATTATGGCAGCAAGGAGCGACTGGTCTTTGCCTTTGTTGATATCTGGATGGGCAAGTTAACTGATCGTATTGTTGACCACCTCCAGGGCATTGAAGATCTAAAAGAAAAGTTGCGTAAGGTTTTCTGGCTCCAGCTTGACTATTATGAACGCCATGTGGGATTGGGCCGTATTGTCTTTATGACGCTGCCCATGAACACCTGGATGGGCGACAAAACCTTTGCCCAGCCCAGAATGATGGGGCTGATGATAGACGTTCTCAGACAGGGTCAGAAAGAAGGGATACTCAACTCCAAGGTCAGGGCGGGAACCCTGCTTGATTTTTTAATGGGGTTCGTACAGCGCAGTTTCTTTATGTGGATTCTTCGAGGACAGCAAGAGAGTCTCTCCGCTCAGGCAAATCTCATGTTTGAGATGGTCTGGAAGGGAATGACCGACCCCGAACATGAGGGCAATGGAAAAGAATCATCATCTCATCAACCATAGAAAATCAGATTCATTTATCGTCACAAGCAGACAGGGAGGAGCCCCATGCAGATACTGAAAATCGACCATCTTGGTATTGCCGTTAACAGCATTGAAGAAGGAAAAAATTTCTGGTCAGAGGTGTTGGGCCTTGAATTTGAAGGAGCCGAAACGGTAGCAGAACAAAAAGTTAATACCGCCTTTTTTCCGGTCGGAGAGAGTGAAGTCGAACTGCTTGAATCAACGGCACCAGACGGCCCTGTGGCAAAATTTATTAAAAAACGAGGTCAGGGGTTTCAACATATTGCCTTTCGTGTTGCAAACATTGATGAAGCGCTTGAAGAATTAAAAGCAAAAAATATACAGCTCATTGACCAACAGCCCAGAGTCGGTGCTGGCGGAGCCAGAATTGCCTTTCTGCATCCGAAAGCGACCGGGGGCATCCTGGTAGAATTATGTGAGAGATCATAACCTCCTTCACCTTTAAAATATGGGTTTAATTACCCCATGCTCTAAGGAGTACACCATGTCACAGCACCCTGATTTTCAAAAGTGGGAAGACCTTGCCGGAAAACTGATGAAGGGCAAATCTCTGGACTCTCTTAATTGGCAAACCCCTGAAGGTATCGGCATCAAACCGCTTTACACGGCAGAAGACATTGAAGGACTTGAATCGGTAAACACACTGCCCGGCCTTGCCCCGTTCGTCCGGGGACCGATGGCAACCATGTATGCAGGCCGCCCCTGGACCATCCGCCAATATGCCGGTTTTTCAACGGCTAAAGAATCAAATGAATTTTATCGCAAGGCACTCGATGCAGGCCAGAAAGGATTATCTGTTGCTTTTGACCTTGCCACCCACCGCGGTTATGACTCAGACCATCCCCGCGTAACCGGTGATGTCGGTAAAGCGGGTGTTGCCATCGACTCCGTTGAGGATATGAAGATCCTTTTCGACGGTATACCACTCGATCAGATGTCTGTTTCAATGACCATGAATGGGGCTGTAATCCCGATCCTGGCAAGCTATATTGTTGCAGCAGAAGAACAGGGAGTCGAACATGCCCAGCTCACCGGAACCATCCAGAATGACATCCTCAAGGAATATCTGACCAGAAATACCTTTATTTATCCGCCGGTCCCTTCCATGCGGATTGTCTCTGACATTATCGGTTTCTGCTCAAAAAGCATGCCCCGGTATAACACCATCAGTATCAGCGGTTATCACATGATGGAAGCCGGAGCAAACAGTGTTCTGCAAACGGCATTTACCATGGCAGATGGGCTTGAATACGTGAGAACAGCTATGAATGCCGGCCTCGACATTGACGAATTCGCCCCGAGGCTATCTTTCTTCTTTGGAATCGGCATGAACTTCTTCATGGATGTTGCCATGCTCAGGGCCGCTCGCTTGCTCTGGCACCGGTTAATGAGCCAGTTCAATCCGAAGAACCCGAAGTCCTCGATGCTCAGAACCCATTGCCAGACATCCGGTTGGAGCCTTACCGAGCAGGACCCGTATAACAACGTGATCAGGACCACGCTTGAAGCCCTTACCTCAGTGCTCGGCGGCACCCAGTCCCTGCACACCAATTCATTTGACGAAGCAATCGGACTGCCAACTGATTTCTCTGCCCGTATCGCCAGAAATACCCAGATCATCCTCCAGGAGGAGTCAGAAATCTGTCATGTTATCGATCCGCTCGGTGGCTCCTATTATGTTGAGTCTCTGACCAACTCGATTGTTGAAGAAGCACAGAAAATCATCGATGAGGTTGAAGAAATGGGTGGCATGGCCAAGGCAATTGAATCCGGCATGCCGAAGATGCGCATTGAAGAATCAGCCGCCCGGAAGCAGGCACGTATTGACCAGGGACTCGATGTTATCGTCGGTGTCAACAAGTACAAATTAAAAGACGAAAAAATTGATTTTGAAATCAGGGAAGTTCAGGCAACCGTTCGTGATGAGCAGGTGGCGCGAATAAACGAGATAAAAGCATCACGCGACAACGATGCCGTCCAGAGAGCCCTTGATACTATGACCGAAGCGGCACGGAGCGGCAGTGGCAATCTGCTGGAACTGGCACTTCCTGCCATTCGCGCCCGAGCTACCATCGGTGAGGTTACCCAGGCCATGGAGAAGGTATTTGATCGGTATGTGGCTACCACCCGCTGTATCTCCGGTGCCTACGCCTCTGAGTTCACAGCAAATCCGGAGATCCTGGAGATCCTGAGAAAACGGACAGAGGATTTCCTCAACAGAAATGGAAGAAGACCCCGAATACTGGTCTCCAAGATGGGACAGGACGGTCATGACCGTGGAATCAAGGTTATTGCCAGCGCTTATGCGGATATCGGCTTTGATGTTGATATCGGCCCGCTGTTCCAGACCCCTGAAGAAGCAGCAAAAATGGCAATAGAGAACGATGTTCATATCGTCGGGGCTTCCAGCCTGACAGCTGGACATAAAACCCTTGTGCCCGGTCTTGTGGAAGAGCTGAAAAAACAGGGCGGGGAGGATATCCAAGTGGTCGCCGGCGGCATAATTCCTCCCGGAGATTATGATTATCTCTATGAGAGAGGAGTAAAAGCGGTATTCGGTCCCGGGACATCGGTTATCGATTCTGCCACCAGGACGCTTGATCTGATTGAAGCAATTGCTGGCTGATTGCAATATAAAATCATGCAGAAAGATCCAGAATATTACATCCAGGGAGTTCTTGATTCCAACCGCTTGATGCTGTCAAGGACCATTACCCTGATTGAAAGTTCCCTGCCAGTTCACCAGGATATGGTTCGCGGAATTATTGACCGGCTCCTCCCTCACACCGGTAAAGCGATCAGGCTTGGCATTACCGGTGTTCCGGGAGCAGGGAAAAGTACTTACATAGACAGTTTCGGCGCCCTTTTGACCGAACTGGGCCACCGGGTGGCAGTCCTGGCCATCGATCCCAGCTCCACCAGAAGCGGCGGTTCTATCCTCGGGGACAAAACCAGGATGCTCAACCTCTCGGTAAACGACAGGGCCTTTATCAGGCCATCACCTTCCGGGGGGACGCTGGGCGGGGTTGCCCGGAAAACCCGGGAGACCATGCTTGTTTGTGAGGCGGCCGGCTTTGATGTGATTATTATCGAAACGGTCGGTGTCGGTCAGTCGGAGACCACCGTTTCCTCAATGGTCGATTTTTTCCTGGTGCTGATGATTGCTGGAGCTGGAGATGAGCTGCAGGGTATAAAGAAAGGTGTGTTGGAAGTTGCTGATGCTATTGTTATCAACAAGGCCGACGGTGACAATAAACGCCGCGCTGAACTTGCACGCAGACAATATGAAACGGCCCTCCACCTCCTTACCCCTGGCAGTAAAGACTGGAGTCCGCCCGTCCTCACCTGCAGCGCTTTAAAACAGACAGGGCTTGAAGAAATATGGGAAATGATCGGGCAACATCGCTCAGTCATGCTGACCAACGGTGAGCATCAGCAGCGCCGAAAACAGCAGGCGCTGGACTGGATGCATTTTCTTCTCAGTGAAGGGCTTAAAAATTGGTTCTACAGCCATCCAGAGATAGCCAGAGAACTGCCAGACCTCACCAGAGATATTAACAACCAGAAAATTTCCCCTGCAGCTGCTGCTTCACAGCTGCTGCTGAACCTCAAAACCTAACGACAGGTCCTTCATACCATTGGCCAGGACTCTTTTTACCGGCTCAAGCTGATCATTATGGGTGCAGTCACAATAGTCATTGGTATTTCGACAACCGCAGACAATGGTTGCACGACAACAATCAGCTCATCACCTTCCACAGCGGTCCCATCTGAACTATCGTGCATAATGACATTGGACTGGTAACGATCGGGAATTAATTATAAATTATGGTTCCCTCTGCAAACAGCCGGAGGTCCTCCGGGATCAGGTATTTTGCAGGGCAGGTTAGCGTGCACTTCCCTGACAAAGCAATTGGACGCTTCAAGTCGGATTTTCCGGGTTTATATGCTCATAATTTCCGTCGGCAACTACTACTGTACTGCATGAATATTATGAGTGGAAACCTCCATGAGGGCACAATTAATACCGGTTAAGTCACAGTATTATCATAATTTTATTTGTTTTTTTTTATTTCCCTATGTTACAAGTAATAATATTCCCCATACATACACAGACAATCACTGTTCATTTTCCGATGGAGTTTGTAGATGGAAGCAATACAGGACTTTTTTGAAGAAAAAGTAAAACTACCCTCGCCTCCAGCAGTCGCCCTGAAGATTCTGAATGCGGTTCAAAATGATGATAATTGTTTTGATGAACTGGCAAACATCATAATGGCGGACCCGGCACTCACTGCTCGAATCTTAAAAATTGCCAACTCTTCACTGTATGGATTAACAAAACAGGTTGAATCTCTTTCCCAGGCGACAGCGCTCATTGGCACTCAAACCCTTAAAAATATTGCTTTATCTTTTGTTTTCGTGCAAAAGTTTCAGGAGGTGGATGTCAGCGGATTTGATTTTGATCTTTTCTGGAGACGTTCAATATCAGCGGCAGTCGCAGCTGATATTATCTCCAAAAAAGTAGGTTGCAAAGATACTGATATTTTCGTCACCGCACTACTCAAAGACATCGGTGTCCTTATCCTCTTTTTATCTGACCCTGCAGGATATATAGAAGTAATTGATAATAAACGTATAAATGGAAAAAGCACCTGTGCGGCTGAAAAGGAGCAATTTGGCTTCTGCCACCCTGAGGTAAGCAGCCACTTGCTCGAATCCTGGAACCTTTCAGATTCAATTTATGGTCCTATATTCTGGCATCATAGCAAGAAACCGGAAGCTCCTTACAGGGAATCGGCCCAGGTTTTATTTTTTGCCGACAAAATCTCCTCTATCTATCACGGCACCAAATGCAATGAAAAAGCAGCAGAAGTCCATAACGGCCTTAAAGACAACTACCAGCTTTCCAATGAAGATACCGCTGAGCTCATTGATTCGATCGGAGAAAAATCATGCGAGGTAATGGATCTTTTTTCAATTAACCCTGGTAACACAAAGCCTTTTTCGCTGATGATCCAGGAAGCCAACGAGGAACTGCAGCGTTTGAACCTATCGTATGAAGAGGTGGTACTCGAGCTCAGGCAGGCGAAACGAAACGCCGAGACACTGGCGGTCGGTTTAAAAGAGGCAAATGATAAACTGCGAGAACTTGCCATCCGTGACGAACTGACCGGACTCCATAACCATCGATATTTTCAGGATCAGCTAGAAAATGAGATTACCAGGGCTGCACGATATAAGCGCCCGCTATCACTGCTCCTGCTTGATCTGGACTTCTTCAAAAAAGTAAATGATACCTATGGGCATCCTGCAGGAGACCATGTATTGCGGGAAACGGGGAGCATCTTGCTTAAACTGGTTCGTCAAAGTGATACTGTCGCCCGCTATGGTGGAGAGGAATTTGCCATTATTCTACCGGAAACTGCAACATCAAGTGCCAAGGTCCTGGCCCAACGTGTCCGCAGGGGGATAGAGCAGCTAAAGATCAGCTATGACAAGAAGGCAATCCCCATAACGGTTAGTATCGGGCTGGCGTGTACTGACATAGCTGACGGTAAAATGAGTAAAACCGAGATCATTTCAAAAAGCGATCAGGCGCTCTACAAGGCAAAACATGAGGGAAGAAACAGAGTCGCATTTTAAAGGGCAACAGGCAGAAGAAAAACAGTTGCAGTTATCCCCCTCACGACTCCAGACTCCCGCCGGGTTTTGGCCGTTACATCAACCTGCACCCTTGAGTCAATTTCAGCCTCTCAAGCCCTTTTCAACTGATCCCGCTCATGGAGCGACTCCCTCATAACAGACGAGCCATCCACAAACGGCAGAACATCATTTTTACCATCACTCCGGCTTTCCAGCAGAGTACCGCTTGCAATTATGGATAAATTGTTCAATACTCTCTCTTTCGTAGATGGAAACAAGTTGAAAAACCTATACCTTACATTTATATGCGCACCAATCAGATCATACATGGACAGTTCTTCCTGAACAGGAATCTACGCATCTTTATTCTGGCCCTGATGGTTCTGGCATTTATGTTTGGTTTTGCCGACCAGGTGTGGGATAAGAATTTTGAGCGGCTGCACATCTTTCTTTTCAACCTCTGTGCCGGTGGATTTATTATCCTCTATCACACTGAAAACCAAGGTCGGCCATCAAGCAGATGTTACACCTTTCTGGCGCTCAGTCTCGTCTATGCACTTTCAGCGTTTCTGCAGCTCTATACGCTTGCAGCCCTGCTCTCCTTTATACTCGGTCTTCTGGTCGAGGTCATACGGGTACGATCATTCCCTTTTTTACCAACCGATCTGTTAAATTTTCGCATATCAGTGGTTGATAAATTTCACCACGCCTCAGTTCTCTGCCTGTCTCTTGCCCTGTTTATCGCCACCTTTGTCTTGATAAACAGTAACGTCTTTCACTGGCTTCCCTATAAGAACCTGACCTTAAACGTGTTCTTCCTCGGTTTCTCTTTTCCGGTCTCACTGATTACCATGTCAGTTATGTTTTCGTTTATCAAACGTGATATCAGCCCATTCCTTCGATTTGTCAAACAGACGTTTTTCTGGACGGTAAATCTCGGGGTGATCATTTTTTTTCTTTTTATCGTCTTTGAACTGGCTACTGCAAAGTTCATCATCGCCACCATTCTGTTTTTTACCGTAACAATGATTTTCTCATTTTTCCTGCTTCTGGGCATCAATGTTCAGCAAAAACATTTCCTGCTTTCCGGGATGATTTTTCTGGTATTTACCGGCATCACCGGGGTTATATATATCGTCCTGGCAGGCTTCCCTGAATTGTATACACGATGGGGGAAACTTCTTCTCAGCTGCCATTCATACCTGTCACTCTATGGCTGGAGCATGAGCGGCCTGCTGATTCTCATGGGCTGGAACGATTTCCCGCTGAAACTGAACTCCTGGTGGGTCATATCTTTTCACTGGCTGGTGATTGCGATACTCGCACCACTTGGAGAAACGAACTTGGTTCTCGCCGTGGTCGCAACTGTTTGCTTCTGTCTTTTTCTCCATTTTTTCTTCAGGGGAAGTATGTCGGAACAACTGCAGGACCGGCGCCTGTCAATTGACACTTAACTCAATGTCAGTTTGTTTTTTTCCCTCAAGACAAGATTATCATTACAAAGGGACAGCACGATACGCTCGACCCGCTCAGGGCTTTCACCGAGCACATCAGCAACACGCTCGATCATAACCGCCGGGTTATCGAGGAGCAGCTGGAGTATTTTACCCCTTAGCTGCCGATCCGATCCTTCAAATCGAGACTGCTTGCTATAATGTTTACTCCTGGTGTTCAGATTGCCAATCGTTTTCTTTAACATCACGCCGTAATCCATTAACGCATAATACCATTCCCGTGGCCGCTCTTTATCGACTGTGTTTTCTACGAGGACCATGATCTGGCGATCATCTACTCCCTCTTCGTTTCGAAAGAAAAAGTGGAGATAGACCGTCCGGATATTCGTCTCAATGAAGGCAAGAGGCCTATTGAAAGCAAACGTACTGATGGAGGCTGCTGTGGCAGGTCCTATTCCGGGAAGGGTGACGAGCAGGTCTGGATCATCAGGCAGGTTTCCAGCATAGCGGTCGGCAACAATTTCAGCAGCCTCTTGCAGGTACCTGGCACGACGATTGTATCCCAACCCTTTCCAGGACCTGAGAACCTCGCTGAAATCTGCCTCTGCAAGAGCCTCAAAGTTTGGAAATTTTGTGATAAATTTATCAAATTTAGGAACAACACGGCTTGTTTGTGTCTGTTGAAGCATCACCTCAGAGACAAATACCCGGTAGGGGGAGATTTCTTCTCTCCAGGGAAATTCGCGCCGATGGCCTAAGTAGTAATGAAAAATAATGGACCGAAATCTACTGAAAGACGCTGGAAAAACGCCATTCTTTTGAAAAAACTGGTCCCAGTTTTGCCGGAAAGGTAACGGAGCAAAAAGCGCTTCCTGCTCCCGTGTATTTCTCTTCATCTTAGCGCAGAACCCTTTTCCTATTACGCCTAATGCTCAGGTAGCTGATCAGACCGAAAGAAGCAAGATAGACAAGCACAGCGGCTATCACCCCGGCGATAACACTGCCGATTAACAGTGGAATAATGATCTCCTGTCCAAGACTCCTTACCACTCTGAACTGTTCAATGATATCCCAGAGATCCATACGGGCCAGTTTAGCCGTCAGGTCCAGAAAGGTTCTGTATACCTCTTTTACCGACGGTCCCTCCCAGAAGAGGCTGCCCACCCAGTAATTGAAGGTATAAATCGGAGCAACGGTGGCAATGTTGGTTATCCAGATCGTCACAAAGGCGGCAGGCCGGTTCATATTCAAAATGGTGGCCAGAAACATGACAATAAAAATTTGAATGCCCATGGTTGGGGTAAAAGCAACAAAGGTACCGAGAGCAAACCCCCCTGAGATAGCTCGCGGCGATCTCCTCAACCTGACAAGCCATTTAATGAACGAACGATATGGGATAATGATTCTTTTTTTCTTAACTGTTAACACTGAGAACCTGGATGCGGATTATGATTCAGCCTAAATGGCTTAAAATAACCATTCTTGTCTATCCGTCTATAATATGAGCGCAGCTGGGAAGACAATTTTTCCGGTTTAATCCTTCTAAAACTTGATACTGTTGCGGCTAAAGAATGCGTTTTCGGGCGGCCACTAACCGGGTTTATCTACCTGCTGTTTGTTTTCAGGGCGAAAAAGTCTCAGAAAATTTTTAGGGATGCCGGTATCGAAATAACATGATTCGCCTGTTGTCGGGTGCTTAAAGGCCAGGACCTGGGCGTGCAACCCCATTCGCCTGAGGGGATTAAGGTTTGAGCCATATTTTTTATCACCAATGATAGGGTGATCTATCTCCTGCATGTGAACCCGGATCTGATGTTTTCTGCCTGTTTCCAGATTTATCTGCAGCAGGGAGAGCGTACTATTTCCCTCAATTTTCCGGTAACGGGTTACCGCTCTTTTCCCCTGTCCTTTTTTCTGTGAAGAATAGACAATGAAGGCGCTACTCTCTGTCAGCCAGGACACTATTTTTCCAGTTGATGGAGTAACCTCACCCTCCACGACGCCAACATAGGTCCGCTGAGCGATGGTCGCGCTCCAGGTGCTCTGGATTTGTCGTTTCACCTCTTCACTCCTGGCGAACATCAGTAGTCCTGATGTTTCCCGATCAATCCGGTGAACAATGAATATCTTATTATCCGGATTTTCGGTTTTGACGAAATTGCTGAGCAGTGAATAGGCTGTTTTACGTTTTTCCTTATCAGTTGCTATCGTCAGAAGCCCGGCCGGTTTGTTGATAACAATAAGGTCCTGATCCATATGGACAATATCCAACGGTCCAAGATGTTCCTTCTTGACATCCCTGTTCCATCGCACTTCCACACACTGACCAGGTTTGACAGCATGATCAAATTGGGTGACCGGTTCACCATCCACGAAGACTTGCCTGTCCCTCAGGACAGCTTTAATGATTTTACGGGTTTTATGTGGCACGTTACTGATAAGGCTTGGAAGAAGTAAATCATCTTTCTTGATCGTAAAAGACGAGGAAGGATTCACTTTTTTTTCCATGGAATGACTACGATGTCTGTCATATTTCATCTGGTTCACGACCTCTGAGTGATTCTGTCCCCGTCGGGAAAAATCGTTTTATCCTGCTGTGGCAGAGATATCTTTATTCTATTGTATAATAGTCACAATAGTTCAAAACGCCCTACCTTTAATCAGCAATCATATCGTAAACGTTTTTACCGTTGTAAGCGGGGGCGTGTCCAAAAAAATATTATCTTTAGGGGCTTAAGGAAGATCAGGGAGCAATGGATTTGAGCAGGTAGCCCAGGATGGAATGTTCTCAACCCCTGTCTCGGACCGGTCAGATAGAGATAGTCTTTGTTAACACTGCAACCCCTGCACACCCTGGCGGCCAGGTCTCCATGGGGCTTCGGTTCTGGTGTCAATGAGAGGGGGTGATGGATCAGGCGCCGGCTTCTAATTCCTGGTAAATCGCTCGTGCAAAAAATTCCACCGTATATGGCTTTTTGATGTAAGCACCTGCTCCAAGCGCCTGGGCTTTTCGAACGCTTGTATTGTCCGAAAAGCCGCTTGCTATTATCGCCTTCTGGCCCGGTCGAATTGAAGCTATCTTCTCATAGGTCGCACAGCCATCCATCCCGCCCGGCATAATCATGTCCAGAATGAGGAGGTCAAAGTGCTGACTGCCGCAGATCTCAATAGCTTCTTCACCTGAGGAAACCGCTTTCACATTATAGCCAAGCAGGGTAAGAATTCGAGAGGCAAGTTCCCGTTGTTCTTCCATATCGTCAATAACCAGAACATCCTGTCCATTTCCTTTGTAACTCTGCAGTTCAATGATATCCGATTCAGGGATCTCTTCCCGGGTCGTTGTAAAGTATAATGAAAATTCCGTCCCCTTACCAGGAGCGCTCGATATATCGATAAAGCCATTCAGATCCTTGATGGTCCCCCAGACAACTGCCATCCCAAGTCCCGTTCCGCTGCGACCCATGATCTTACTTGTGTAAAAAGGCTCAAAAATACGATTTATTTCTGATACTGACATACCAACGCCGGTATCCGATATCCTCAAGACGCTGTATTCTCCTCGGGGTATAATTTCAAACCCTGTATAATCAACATCCAGAAATTGATTTTCTGTCTTGATCGTAAGTGCGCCACCGCCCGGCATTGCCTCCACCCCATTTACAAATACATTCATCAGAACCTTGGAGAGATGTACCATGGATCCGCTAACATTGTAGAGGTTATCATGGAGATCGAGCGTAAAGGTGACCCCTTCTGCCTGCCGAATTATCTCAGCCTTTTCAGGACTCACCCAGAAATCCCTGATAACAGCATTGAGGTTAAGGACGGAAACATTACCAAACCCGCGCCTGGCCAAGGTCAGAAGATCCTGGACAATTGCGGCCGCTCGTTCACCCGATTTTTTAATGATATTAAGCGGCACGGTCATCGGGTCATCAGGAGAGCGATCGATCAGCAGCATATCGGGGTAACTGACAAGACCTGACAAGATATTGTTCAAATCATGTGCGACACCACCCGCCAAAAGACCAATTGCCTCCATCTTCTGGGCATTTTTCAAACGGTTCTGCAACTCAACGTGCGGTGTTACATCTCGTATATCAACCACATAACCATGTATCTCACCACTGTCAGAGTGATAGGGGCTCAAGGTGAAATTCAGGTATCGATTAAGAACGGGGTTCGGCTGGGGTCTAACTTGTAGATCGACGATGCGCCCCTCCAGGCATGAGGAGACTGCACTCTCCAGCTCATCTTTGAAAAACTCCTCGCCAAAAACGTCCTTAACGGACATACCGTCGATCCTTACCCCGGAGACGGTTACGATGTTGCGATACTGACTGTTATAGAGGACATGACGATGATTCAGGTCAATAAGAGCCATTGCATCACTGGAGGCCTCGACAATGCGGGCGTATTTGCGTAGCTCCTCCTCGGCTCTCTGCCGTTCTTCCACCTGGGCTTCAAGCTGCTCGTTGCTTTTCGTCAATTCCATTGTTCTCTTTTTAACCTGATATCTGAAAAGCACCGTGGCCCCAAGCAGCAACGAAACTGTTCCAACCACGCCATAGAACAGATAAAAGATCCACTGTGGAAGTGAATCCTGTCCGCTGACAACGAACCAGCGGTTAACCGATCGATAATATATCGAATTTTCATCCATCTTGAAGGACGTCAGATAGCTATCAATCTTGGCGATGATTAGCTCATTTTTCCCTTCAGGAACGGCATAGCGCATTTCAATCGGATTAAAGATTACCGGCGTCGCCTTAATTCGATAACTGGCCTTGTTTCTATTACCGTAGAGACGGTTGACAACACCAACATCGACAAAATTTGCATGAAGCATCTCAAACACGGTCTCATATTCATCAGTCTCAAGAAACCTGCATGAAATATTGAAATTCTCAGTCATATCCTTAAGAACCTGAAAATGGATATCCCCCTGCTTCACCCCGATTTTTTTACCTTCAAGCTCAATCAGGGAAGTAAGGCTGGTGCCATCAGGGACATAGAGTTCAGCCCAGTTGGCCATCACCGTTTCATAGGTATAGTCAACAAATTGCTCTCGCTCTTCCACATAGGCAAGTGCTGGTAAAAGGTCGATGGTGCCAGCTTTAAGTTCATCATATAACTCTGAGAAGTGGCCGGGGACATACTCAAGTTCCCAGCCCTCATTGATAGCAATTTCTTCAAGAATATCAATAAATAACCCTCTTGCCTTGCCACCATTATCCTCAAAAATGGTCGGTTTATTATTGTAAACACCGACTCTGAGAACCTCTTTTGCATATATAGTGGAGGCAGGGCATAGGGATATCAGGAAAAAAACAGTACTGACCAGGCAAACGTAAGAGAGCAATGCAATCTTGTCCATCCTGGAACACGTCCCTGTTCCGGTTCGTTTAGCAGATTTAGCGATTTTTTCTCTCATGCGGTAATGATCTGATTAATATGGGTTGCTTATACTCTGGTATATGTCAAAAAGAGGGCTGCAGTCAAATAGTATTGCAGATACGTGTCGTACTTTTAAGACCAACTCCTAAAAATTTATCTGCATGAAATACCCATCATTTCAAGGCGCTACTCTTGTTTTTTGCCAAGCATACCAGCATTGGATACCTGCTCATGAACAACGGCCATCCCCCAGATCATTCACCGACATCCGTCAGAAATTCCCGAGCGCCTAAATGATAAAAACCTGATATAATCGGTGCTATGGCTCTTGGTTGATCTTTCATTGCCATGAGCACGAACCAAACAAAGACACTCATTTCAGGTCTGAGAGCGCCAGCTCAGCAACCTTTATTCTGAGGAAAAAGCACAAGATGGATGAGGAACTGGTAACGGTCATCAAGGATTTTCTGGAAATGGGCCATGTGGACAATATTGTGGCAATGTTTCACCGTAATCATGAGTATTACCACTGGACGGGAGCTATTCTTGATGACGAACGGTTTAATGTTCGCCTTGGTGTCTCCGTCCTCTTTGAAGAGCTTAAAAAACGGGAACCGGAAGCGCTTGATAGCGCCAGGGCATCCCTTCTGCCCCTGTTGAAATCAGAAAAGCCGCACATCCGCGGTGAAGCAGTCAGTGTCCTGGGCATCATCGGCTCAGAAGCTGCCTGCGATGCCATAAAAACGATGCTCAAAGACAAACAACCCCAGATTCGTGAAGTCGCAGCAGACATACTTATCGAGCTGGGGTGTAACCTGGATTGCTAAGGGATCCTTTTAACAATGCTCAACATCATCATAAAAAGGCGCCATGCAATCATTGAGCTTCAGATATTTCCGGTAGATAGTATCGTAGGCCGTCACGGCCGATGACTGCGGCTGGCAGCGACTGGCCTCATCAAGCCGCACAAAGCGGGCTGTTATCTCATCTATGGCTGTCTTTTTGCCTTTCACTGTTTCATCACACCACAGAGCCTGCATTGCCGCACCTGCAGCACCGGCCTCCTCCTGCTCCAGGCAGACAACCTCACAATTGAATATATCTGCGACAATCTGCCGCCACAGACCGCTTTTGGCACCGCCACCTGCCAGCCTCACTTCTTTTGGCTCAATTCCATTCTGCCTGATTATATCAAGCCCATAACGTAATCCGAAGGTTGCACCTTCCATTGCGGCTCGACATATCATCTCAGCACCCATATTCAGGCTGCTCAACCCGGTTAGTGTGGCCTTTGCCAACGGCAGGGCCGGTGTCCGTTCACCGTTAAAATATGGCAACAGCAACAAGCCCCCGGCTCCCGGCTCGACAGCCGCTGACTGTTGATTAAACTCAGATAATTCCATGTTGAACAGATCACGTACCAGTTCAGTTGCAACCGTTACATTCATTGTACAAACGAGCGGCAGCCAGCCGCCGGTCGATGAGCAGAAGGACGCCAGTTCTCCACGATGATCGATAATCGGATGATCTGAATAGGCGTAAATCGTCCCTGAGGTTCCCAGACTGGCAGTTACTACCCCTTCTTTGACGTTTCCTGTGCCAATCGCCGCCATCATATTGTCCCCGCCGCCGGATGAGACAAGTACCTCTGGTGACAGGCCAAATTCAGATGCCAACTCTTTTGTTATGCGCCCTGCCGGCTCATCTGAGGCTATCAGTTCCGGCAGACATTGCTCCAGTTTTGCCGATGGATCAATCGCTTCAAGCATTTCGTTTGACCAGCAACGATTTTTTACGTCGAAATATGCCGTCCCTGATGCGTCCCCACATTCAGTTTTTTTCTCACCGGTAAGCCAGAAATTTATATAGTCATGGGGGAGCAGCACCGTTGACAGTCGAGAATAATGTTCAGGCTCATGTTCCTTCAGCCACAGTATCTTTGAGGCGGTAAAGCCGGCAGCCACCTGGTTGCCGATTTTTTTTAACACTGCCTCCTCACCTCCAGCTCGTTCGGTGATGATCTGGCATTGTGGCACCGTTTCGGTATCACACCATAGTTTAGCAGGTCGTATGACCTTTCCATGCAGGTCAAGGGGAACCATACCATGCTGCTGCCCTGACACGCCAATGCCCCTGACCTGGCTGCCATCAACGGCTGATGAAGCCAGTACCTCTTTCAAAACAATCCGGCAGGCCTCAATCCAGCTCTCCGGGAGCTGTTCCCGTCCTCCCCGGTCGTTCTCAATTAATTCATAACCGTGATAGCTTTCGGCAATTATCCCCGATGTTCGCCCACTGAGTACCACCGCTTTGGTACCCTGAGTGCCGCTATCAATACCGATGTATAACTGGTCAGCCATGCTGTTTCCTCCCGATAGAACACCTGACGAATCTGTCAGATAAAGGTATTGATCATATTTTCAAGATATTCCTGACGACCACTCTGAAGTTCCGGTTCACCATGTTCCTCCACAAACACCTGGCAGTCAGCAAGCCCTGATTTTCCGGCTAGTACTGATTGTGCTGCAGGCAGTTGCCAGGACTTATAGCGTTCTTTTCTGAAATCCTCCAGAAACCCATCCTCAATTATTTTTGCCGCAATTACAAGACCGCGGGCAAAACCATCCATGCCCCCGATATGACCATGGAACAGATCAACAGGATCCTGGGATCCTCTCCGAACCTTTGCATCAAAGTTCAACCCCCCTGAGCCGATCCCCCCGGTTGCCAGGACCTCGAGCATGGCATATGTGGTTGAATAGAGATCAGTGGGAAACTGGTCGGTATCCCAGCCCAGCATCAGGTCGCCGCGGTTAACATCGATACTCCCGAGCTTACCGGCCGCAGTGGCGACTGCCAGCTCATGTTCAAAGGTATGTCCGGCCAGCGTGGCATGATTTGCTTCGACATTTATCTTGAAATGATCAATGAGATCATAAGTCTGCAAGAAATTTAAAACTGTTGCGGTATCAAAATCGTACTGGTGCTTACTCGGCTCCTTCGGCTTTGGTTCAATCAAAAACTGACCGCTAAACCCAATTTCTTTTGCATAGTCGACACACATATGAAAAAATGCTGCGGCTTGATCCTGCTCATGTTTAAGCCGGGTGTTCAACAATGTTTCATAACCTTCACGACCACCCCAGAAAACGTAGTTTTCTCCGCCTAACTCCTTTGTGGCACTGATGGCTTGTTTTACCTGGGCTGCCGCATAAGCAAAAACATGAAAATCGGGATTTGTACCGGCACCATGCGCATAGCGCGGATTACTGAAAAGGTTTGCCGTTCCCCACAACAATTTCACTCCCGTTGATTTTTGCAATACTGCAGCATGACCGACCATTTTCTCCAGGTTCCTGCACGATTCTGAAAAATTACTCCCTTCAGGGGCCATGTCCCGGTCATGAAAACAGTAATAGGGAACATTTAATTTGCTGAAAAACTCAAAGGAGGCATCACAGGTTGCTCGGGCCCTGTCCAGGGGATCAGTAAATTTATTCCAGGCACGATCCATGGTTGGTGCACCAAAGGGATCACTTCCCTCATTCTTCAATGTATGCCAGTAGGCAACGGCAAACCGTAAATGTTCCTCCATGGATTTACCCATGATATCCTGCTGCCGGTTGTACCACTTGAATGACAATGGGTTTTTGGACTGCTGTCCTTCATAGATTATTTTATCAGTTACTTCCGGAAAATATGTACTCATCATTCGCTCAGCTCCTTGTTCATAATCCTCAGTTCACCATACCATCTCATCTTCGCTGATGTAGGCGTTCGTATTTCAACAATTTATATATAAAATGGAGACTTATAAATCTCTCGCAACACTAATGACCCAGACTCCCTGGCCCAGTCCTCATCGGTCCAGTTCTTGATCACAATTTCTGTCTGGTCAAACCCAAACTTCGCACCCTTCAACTGTTCTATTGAGTCGAACATATGGCTGAATAAGGGTTCTCCTGCCTGAACCCCTTTACCTGTAATAATCACCAACTCGGGATTGAGCAAAGTCATCAGGTTATAGATACCCACCCCGAGGATCATTCCCGCTTTCCTGTAGACGTTCTCTAGGGCTTCATTACCGTGATTAAGCTCAATAAGAACATCATCAAAAGCAATGTCTGCTGGAGATTTATCGGAAGAATACCAGCTACCGTTTCCAATGAGATTTCTGGCATCCCGTAATAGTGCGTAATTGCCGGCAAAGGCTTCAATACAGCCGTTACGGCCACACCGACAGGCCGGGCCGCCGACCTCAGCACACATGTGTCCAAATTCACTGGCGATACCACTATTGCCGCGGACCAGCTGACCATTAACTACCATACCGGCACCAACCCCATTCTCAAGCGTGACAACAATGAAATTATCCATTCCCTTGCCGCTGCCGTACCAATACTCTGCAATAGCCAGATTATTTGAACTGTTATCAATAAAAACCGGGTGATTTATCCGCTGCTGAAGCATTTCTTTCAATGAAATTTCTTCCCATCCATAATTGGGCAGGAATTTTACAACCCCCCGCTTTGAATCAACCGGACCCGGTATACCGACACCGACGCCTGCGATCTGATCTTTTGAAAAATTTGCCTCCCAGATACATGCCTGTATTGCCTGAGCCATCAGTTCAACAATTTCTTTCGGTGAGTAATCGTCATTATCCAGAAAAATCGTATGGGCCGCTTTCAATTCAGCCTGAAAGTTAACGATAACAACCCTGATTTGATCGATTGCCATGTTCACCCCGACGACATGCACGCCATCCGGTCTGATAGCCAGCAGGGTTGGACGTCGACCACCCTCGTAGGCGCCGGCCTGTTTTCCTTCTATGAGACCCTCCTGAATCAAATCGGCAGTAACCCCCGTTACCGATGCCTGGCTCAGTCCTGTTTCCCGAGCCAGGTCTGTCCGGGAAATCAGCCCCGTGGTTCTAATCAGCCTCAGAATATCAGAACGATGCATTGCCCGCTGGAAACGCCTGGGGGACAAAGAGGTGGTCTGCTGCTTTATAGCCATAAACTCAAAACCTCGCTCATCATACATTAATTCACAATTTAAATTAAATAAGCACAATTACAATTGTCAACTCATTTTTCATGCGCTCCCATAACAAAGAAGAAAGAGTGCTACCAAAAAGGACCCTGGGCATCCGAGCAATTGGGAAAAACTACTTGACACCTAAAAACATATATGGCAATTCGTTGGCCTATAGAGATTATTTCATGTTTTGAAATATTGATAGTTGATCTGACAATGCGGAGCCTTTTTTCATTTCGTACTTAGAGTCCACTTCTGTTTAGCAATGACGTCTTGAAAATTATAGACCAAGAGGTACACCATGATAGAAAGCAGCCAGATGACAGCAGCAGAAGCCCCCTTAACGTACGGTATGGTAGGCGGCGGTGAGGGTGCTTTTATTGGCGATGTTCACAGGAAAGCGATTGCTCTGGACGGAAAAGCGATACTTGTCTGTGGTTGTTTTTCAACAGATCCTCAGAATACACTGAGAACGGGTACAGGCCTGGGCCTTGATCAGCAGAGACTGTATGCCACCTTCCAGGAAATGGCTGTTGAAGAGGGCAAAAAGGAAAATAAGATTGATTTCGTTGTTATCGTAACACCAAATTACACCCACTATCCAATCGCCAAAGCCTTCCTGGAAAATAATATCAACGTTGTTTGTGACAAACCGTTTACCGTCACCTCAGACCAGGCCACTGAGCTCAAAGAGCTTGCCGACAGCAATGGTCTTTCCCTTTGTGTTACCTATGCATACACCGGATACCCCGTTGCCAAGCAGGTGCGATTGATGATTGAAAATGGGGACATTGGTGAAATCAGGTTTGTTAATGCCGAATACGCGCAGGACTGGATGAGCACCCTGCTGGAAGACACCGGGCAGAAACAGGCGGGCTGGCGGTCAGACCCCCATCAATCCGGTGCCTCGAACTGTGTTGGCGATATCGGCAGTCACATCGAAAATATGGTCTCCTATATGACCAAGCTGAAAATTACAAAGTTATCAGCACGCCTCGATACCATGCTCTCAGGAAGAACGCTTGATGACAATGCAACGATAATGGTCGATTATGCAGGCGGGGCCAAAGGAGTTTATTGGTGCTCCCAGATCGCCGTCGGTAATGACAACGGTTTCAGAGTTCGAATATTCGGTTCAAAAGCCTCAATCGAGTGGGCGCAGGAAAACCCGAATTACCTGAAAATTTCCTACCTGGATAAACCAACAGAGATCATTTCCCGCGGCAGAGATGCTCTTTATCCAGAGGCAGAGGCCTATTGTAGAATTCCATCCGGCCACCCTGAAGGATATTTTGAGGCATTTGCCAATATCTACAAGGCTTATATCAGTTTCAGCATGAAAAAGAAGAGTGGTGCTCAAATTCTCCCTGAAGATTATGATTTTCCAAAGGCGATAGAAGGAGAACAAGGAGTTAAATTTATTGAAAAATGTGTTGAGAGCTCTGGAAAGAATTCAGCATGGGTCGAAATGGATCACTGAGTGGAGGAAAACATGACAAGACCAGTAACACTATTCACAGGACAATGGGCAGATCTGAGTTTTGAGGACATCTGTAAAAAAGCAGCCTCCTGGGGCTACGATGGCCTCGAGATTGCCTGCTGGGGGGATCATATGGATCCCGTTGAGGCCTCAACAAACCCGGACTATGTCAAAAACAAACTGGCAACCCTGGAAAAATACAATTTAAAATGCTTTGCTCTTGGAGCTCACCTGGCCGGCCAGTGTGTTGGAGATGACTGGGATGAGAGGCTGGATGCCTTTGCCCCTGATGGTGTAAGGGGAAACCCTGAAGAAGTCAGAAAGTGGGCAGTCAGCGAGATGATATGTACAGCAAGGGCCGCAAAAGAGATGGGCTGTTATGTTGTTACCGGATTCCTCGGTTCTCCCATCTGGAAATACCTCTATTCGTTTCCTCCGACCACTGATGAAATGATCGAAAACGGTTATGGGAAGATCGTTGACCTCTGGACTCCGGTTTTCGATGAATTTGACCGGTGTAATGTAAAATTCGCTCTGGAAGTTCATCCGACGGAAATTGCCTACGATTATTATTCGACCGTCAAATTATTTGAAGTGTTCGACAGACGTCCCACGCTTGGTATTAACTTTGACCCAAGTCACCTCGTCTGGCAGGGTATAGAACCCCATGTCTTTATCAGCGATTTTCCAGACAGAATCTATCATGTCCATATGAAAGATGCCGCGGTAACACTTGACGGCAGATCAGGCATTCTCGGCTCCCACCTGCCTTTTGGCGATCTCAGGAGAGGGTGGAACTTCCGTTCACTCGGACATGGAGACGTAAACTTCGAAGAAATTATCCGGCACCTTAATGCGATTGGTTATGGCGGACCGCTCTCTGTAGAGTGGGAAGATAACGGCATGGACAGAGAATTTGGGGCAGTTGAGTCTGTCCAGTTCGTTAATTCGATCAATTTCGCACCCTCCGATATATCGTTTGACGGGGATATGAAAAAATAATCATTTTACCAATTGTTCTCCCAAGTGATGCAAAACAATACCAATCCGGTTTTAACCATCAAGGATATCAATAAAGTCTTTTCCGGGGTAAAAGTCCTCAATGATATCAACCTTGAAATTCAGTCCGGAGAGGTATTTGGCATTCTCGGTGAAAACGGGGCGGGCAAATCGACACTGCTGAAAATAATATGTGGTATCTATACCCCGACAAGCGGCACCATTTACTTGAAAGGCAGCAGTGTCTCCATAAACACGCCGACCCAGGCAAAAAAATTCGGCATCAGCATGATACCCCAGGAGTTCAACCTAATACCGACCCTCTCCGTCTTTGAGAATATATTTCTCGGTTCAGAGCTTAAAAGCGGACCGCTGCTTAATAAAAAAGAGATGCGACGGAAGACACGGTCACTTCTCGACGAGTTAAAGACTGATCTTTCGCCCGACGCCCTCATCGTCAATTTAAGCGTTGCTGAAAAACAGATGGTTGAGATCGCCAAGGCTCTCGTTCATGAGTCGGATATACTGATCATGGATGAACCGACAACGGTGCTGACCAATCTTGAGGTTGAAATTCTTTTTGAGCTTATAAACAGGCTGAAGGCGAGAAATGTTACCATCCTGTTTATCTCTCATAAGCTCAATGAGGTTAAGCGAGTCTGTGACCGCATTCTGGTATTAAGAGATGGTGATCAGATCTGCATCAATGACGTCAAGGATGTGGACGAACATGATATGGCAAAAAAAATGGTCGGTCGTGAGCTCAATCAGGTTTTTCCAACGAAAACATCTCCTGGCGAGAGCATTGTCTTCCAGGTCGACAATCTTAGTGATGGATCACTGCTTAAAAACATCAGTTTTCAGTTGAGAAAAGGCGAAATTCTTGGTTTTTCCGGGCTCATCGGTGCCGGCAGAACTGAAATCGCCGAGTGTGTTATGGGGCTTCGATCAAAAATATCCGGCGATATCTATGTCAATGGCAGGAAAACCCGTATCCGCTCAGCGGCTGATGCGATCAAACATAAACTCGGCTACCTCTCTGAAGATCGCAAAGGCAAGGGGCTGATCCTGAATTTCGGCATACCCGAGAACATATCCCTGATCTCTTTGTCCAAGTACACCAATCTGTTTATCAACAAGAAAAAAGAGAGAATGCGTTCCGAGGCATTCATTGATCAATTCAACATTAAGGCGGCATCCATGAATGCCGAGCTTGAATACCTGAGCGGCGGCAACCAGCAAAAAGTATACTTGTCAAAATGGATGGACACTGACCCGCTCATCTTAATTCTGGACGAACCGACTCGGGGCATTGATGTAAATGCCAAAAAAGAGACCTATTACTTCATTAATGCTCTCGTGAACCAGGGTGTTTCCTGCATTTTGATATCTTCAGAACTTGAGGAAATCATTGGACTCTGCAGCCGGGTACTGGTCATGCGGGAGGGGAAAATCACCGGTGAAATGGAAGGCGATCACATAAATGAAGAAGAAATCATGTTTTGCGCAGCTGGCGTTAGATGAAATCTCGGCCTGATTACAATAATTATGGAACCAAAAAAGCTTAGTTTTGAATATTTAAAACGAATAGACTATTCGAAATATGCGCCGCTGTTTGCTTTGATTGTGCTCGTACTGCTCTCTGCTCTTGCAAGTGAACATTTCCTCAAATTCAGGAATATTACCAACATTCTCAGGCAGGTCTCATATACTGGAACGATCGCCCTGGGGATGACCTTTGTTATAGTCGCCGCAGGCATAGATCTTTCTGTTGGTTCCATGGTCGCCTTCATTGGTGTTTTAACCATCTACCTGATGAACTACCTTGGAGGAGACGGGTTTGCAGTCTGTGTCGCGGTGTTCACGGCCCTGGCTGCGGGATCACTGTGCGGAGCACTGAACGGGCTTATCGTTACCAAGGGACGAATTACATCGTTTATCGCAACTCTTGCCACCATGTCTATTTTCAGGTCACTGACCCTGTATATCAGCGAGGCCGGTGAGGTCATTTCTGACAACGACATTTTCCCCGAGATTGGCGGGGGATATTTCATGAAGATACCCTATCCGGTGATCATTTTCCTGGGGCTGGCTTTCTTATTCCATATATTACTGAATAATACCGCCTTCGGCAGGCATGTCTGCGCCGTTGGCGCCAATCAGCAGGTTGCTGTATACTCTGCAATTAAAGTGAAGTGGATCACCTTTATGACTTTTGTTATCACCGGCTTTACCGTCGGTGTAACAGCAGTTCTTCTCTCTTCACGGCTTAACTCTGTCAGCCCTGGAGATGCAGGTATTTTCTATGAACTGGATGCCATTGCCGCAGTCGTTATCGGCGGAACCCCACTTTCAGGCGGCAAGGGCACCATCTGGGGAACCGTCATCGGCGCAATAATTTTAGGTATTATCAATAACATGCTTAACATGCTTGGAGTTTCACCCTACTTGCAGGGCACTGTTAAGGGGCTCATTATTCTTATCGCCGTTTTTGCCCAGTATAAGAATAACTAACGTCCCGGAGCCACAGATTATCAGAACCCGTTCTGATAATTTAATACATACCATCAAAGAACAAACAAGAGAGGAAATTATGAAAAAAAATGTGAGACAGTTACTGATTACACTACTCGCCAGTGTATTTCTCTTTTCTGGAAGCGCCGCCTTTGCAGCTGAAAAAATCAAGGTTGGGGTATCCGTTCCTTCTGCTGACCATGGCTGGACTGCCGGACTGCTCTGGTGGGCAAAGAAGGCGGTAAAAGATATCGAGGCAAATGACAAGGATGTTACCTTTTATGTCGTTGCTGCCAGCTCAGGAAGTAAACAGGTTGGTGACGTTGAAGATCTTATGGTCAAGGGCATCGATGCGCTGGTAATTCTTCCGCATAACCCCGCCACCCTCCAAAAAGTCGTTGAAGAAGCGTATGCTTCCGGTATTTATACCGTCGTTGTTGACCGGGAATTACCGAAACCGGCTCAGCACGTTTTCATGGCCGGTGACAACCCGGGACTTGGCATGGTTGGCGCCCAGTGGCTGGCAGACGAAATGGGTGGAAAAGGCAAAATCGTCGTGCTGGAAGGTATGTCGATACCAATAAACAAACAGCGGGTAGACGCCTTTAACGAAGTGATGAAAAACTATCCCGATATCGAAATCCTTGACTCGCAGCCTGCAGACTGGTCAACCCAGAAAGCACTGAGCCTGATGGAAAATTATCTGCAGAAGCACAGTCATATCGATGCGGTCTGGTGCCAGGATGATGATATGCTCAAAGGCGTCATGCAGGCAATCAAAGAGGCAGGACGAACAGAAATCAAAACCGTTCTTGGTGGTGCCGGGTCCAAAGATATCATTAAAATGATCATGGAGGATGACCCAGTCGTGCGGGCAACCGTTACCTATAACCCTTCAATGATCGCCTCAGGTATCGTCTTTGGTGTAGAGGGAGCACGAGGCAACACCGTTGGCGGACTCTACCACACACCATCGCGTGTGATCATCGCAGCTGACCTGGTTGTCAAGGAAAATGCCGAAGCGTATTATTTCCCGGAATCTGCTTACTAGAACATGGCGGCACTGTTCGGCATCTAGCCCGCATCGATAGGTGTCGAGCGAGTTAATCCATGGATCGTGAGCCCTTTTCCTGAATAGTCTGAAAAGGGCTCATACCATTTCACCCCGCACATTGATTATAAAAAAAATCTGCTCAGTACCACCGGCAAAACAGCATAGATGATCGTTAGAGCGTTTCTCAGCCTCGCTAACCCTGCATCCCGTCAATCGGCAACCCGAGATGGGCAAGCAGGCCTGGTCGATCAGGGCCAATGCTTACAATCCTCTCTTTTTCATCCTTGACCAATCGTTTCATCCGGTACTCAGCCTGTGAGGCCAGCGACCGACTTCCCAGCTCACAGGAATAGACCAGCTCCAGATGCTTCCTTGACCGGGTATATTTGGCGCCATAACCATCGCTCTGCCGATGTTGGGTTAAACGCCGCTGAACATCTGTTGAGATGCCGGTGTAGAGGCTGTTGGTCTCATCTCTGAGTACATATATTGACCAGACTGACATAGCGGTTCAGCCAGCCTGTGCCACCAGCGCCGTTTCAACACGCTGCCAGACTTCATCAAATGATAATTCCATAAGACTGTTCCCTTCCATCACCTGGAAACTGGTGTGCTGTATACCTGTCGTAAGTGGAGCGGTATGGTCACCATAGAGGGCAATTCCTGAAAGACCGAGATGTGCTGCAATATGGGTCGGCCCGGTATCGTTACCGATCACAAAAGATGCCTTTTTGGCAAATCCCGCCAGTGCAAAGAAATCATAGTAACCGTCAGCAGGAACGAGCATTTTACCGGGAATTTTTTGACACAACTCGATGTCGTCAGGCCCGGGAATTGTTACAGCATCTTTACCGGACTCCTGCAGCTGCAGGGCCAGCTCCCTGAAATGGGGCCACCTCTTATTGTCGTGTGATTTTGAAGCACCGGGAATGAGCAGCACGAAACCGGGCGCAAGCCCGGCAGCAGAGAGGAAATGATCAACATCATCAGCCATCCATGAAAGGTCACTTTTCAATGTATAAGTGACTTTCAGGCCAGCCAGACCAAGGTGAAGAGCAAAATGATCAGCGGCACATATATGATCTTCGTCGCGCTTGAGGTAAGCAGCACAGCCGGGAACGTCGCCCATCCACCAGGTCGGCGGAAACAGCCAGCGACCATAAAACCGGGTTCTGCTGACCTGCTGCAGATCATATACACGCTGAAATTTTCTGCCATACAGCCGTTTCCGCAGCTTCAGCATCTGCGCTAAATTGAACCGTGAGGCGCGCGGGTCCGCAAAGACCTCATCCACCCAGGGGCAGCGTTCCATGTAACGCCGGTACGATGGTGTCGTCATGACCGTCAGGTGATCATCAGGATGGTTTTCACGAATGTCACGAAGCGCGCCATCAGCCTGAACGAGATCTCCAAGTGCGCCCAGTTTTATAACGAGTATGGCGGCCATTAATACGCTTCGTAGGACTTTTCTTCCACCAGTTCTGAGCCAAGCAAGCCATTGATCTGATATTTCAATTCAGCTCTGCGATCATTTGTTCTATAAACAGATCGGGCAAGCTCGATGAAGATAGTGCCAAATTTTCCGTCCTTTTCACAGCCGCGGATCTCATCTTCGATATCCCATAATGTCTCATTAACCAGCCGGAGCTCTGATATAAGCGTGTCGAGTTCAGCACTCTGCGTTATCCGTTGCTGAAAGACAGTTTGAAGTTGACTGAGCTCCAGAATAATATTTTCAAGCTTAGCCTTATCCGTAATCCGCTCTTTTTTGATCAGCAGGATCATCAGCTTATCGAGCAGTTCACCTGCGGAAACTGGAATTACTAAGGACATAGAATTCACCTTGTCTGCAGCGTTTAGCCTTTAGCTATTGTCGGTGGCACTCATGTTGGATTATAGTTATGGTTACGATTATCAGCACACGATTTTCTTTATGGTGTGGTTTTTACCATATTATTTTGTTCCTGTCTGTAGCCGAGAACCTTGTACGGAAACCCTGTCTTATGTACCTTGCACCAATCACCCGGGCTGGCATTACAAGCTATGTAATACGTCAGTCATACTTTCATGAAAAAGACGGAACCTATCGTTACCGCAACGTTTTTGATCTCGGTCATGACCCGGGACACTATGTTGAAGAGCTCTCCGATGAAATCTGTTATTTTTCCTCCCATCTTGAAGATTGTGTTGATAAAGTGACCGACACAGACCCTACCCGGGTGCTGGAAGAACTTCTCTGGGATTTTCTCCCTGAAGAGGAGCAGCATCGCCTCAGTCTCTTTAGACATCGTGGCACCATTAAAGTCCGGCCGCTTTCAGGTGAAGATCGCACCGCAATCGAAAATGAGGTCCATCTTTTTGACCGGAGACGTCTCTACTATCTGCGATACGGAGCGGTTGACCAATCAAGAATTTCCAGGCTGAACCCCAAACTATACCGCCCGTTGCTCCAGCAATCACGCGACGAACGAGAATATTACTTTGTGGATATGGAGAAGGTACTCAAGCCCAACGAGATGAAAACCTATGTCTTTGCCGTCTTCGATCTCCAGCGCCATTTCAGCGAATCAATTTCGGCAACAATGCCGGAAGCACTCAACCAGTTCGATATTGCCGATCATTTTACCAGCGACATCTGTACGTTGAACCAGGACAGCAGATTCTGGTCCGGAGAGCAGATGGACTCATCACTCCATCACCACCTGATCCGTTATATCGTCATGTTCTTTGATCATGGATATGGACGTCGCTCACTCTTTGATGATTTTGTCAGGGAATTCATGGGCAGACATCGTTCCTTCAGGTGGCCGGAAAAAAAGCCCACGGTCAGCACCACCGATGCTGCAAAAGTTTTTGATACAAGCTGGAAGGATCTTCAAAAAATGAATAAAAAAGATTTAACCCGGCTCTTCAGACAGCGGGCAAAAGAACTCCACCCTGACAGCGGCGGCAACCACGATCGGTTTATTGAGTTAAGCGGGGCCTATACCTCACTGCTCGCACGGAAGCAATAATGGTTGAATACAGTTCCGCTGGCTGGACAACAATCAGGTTCCTGGTTCACTTTATAACCTGAAAAACAGGAGATTTTCCATGTCCATCAAGGCACTTGCCATCGAATTATACAAGGCCCAGCAAAAGGTGCACCGTTTACAGGACAGACTTGAAAAAGCATCACTTGGCAAAAAAGAACAGCTGCGCTCTGAGCTCAAAGGCGCAGAAGCGAATCTCAATCAACTTCGCAGGATCATGGATGCAGAAAAAGAACCTTCTCCTTTCTCAATCGACTCGTTCAAGATTTAATTAACAGCTCCTCAAAACGTCTTCAATACAGTCTGAGGTAACACAACGCGCAGCTCTTTTGTGCTCGAGGAAGTTAAGTCACTCTATTGAAGCTCCAGGGCAGTCTATCCTGGTCGCATAAACGATACACCCGTCTCCCGGCTGCCGAGCGTAACCGTGCTGAGCGTCTCCGGCGAAGAAGCGATGATATTGCCTCTGCGGAACACAGCCAGGCGATTCGGTCGTAACCGCAAGGATTCCATCACGCTTCCAGCCTGCAGGATCACACAGTCCGCTGGATTGCCTTTTTTAATCCCATATTTTTCAAGCTTCATTACCGCGGCCCCTCTGCCCGTGATCATTTCAAACAGGGTATCTATTTGCGAAGCTCCCATCATCTGAAGGCAGTGGGCGCCCATATGGGCGACTTCAAGCATGTCATGACTCCCCATCGGATACCATGGATCCATAACACAGTCGTGTCCAAAAGCGACGTTTATGCCACTGTCCAGCAACTCAGGAACCCTGGTGAGCCCCCGTCTCTTCGGATAACTGTCATGACGTCCCTGAATATATATGTTTATCAGCGGGTTACAGATCGCCTGAATCCCCGATTCGGCCATCAACGGAAGTAATTTTGAGACATAATAATTATCCATCGAGTGCATACTGGTCAGATGGGAGGCCGTTACGCGACTGCCCAGCCCCATACGATGGGTTTCATACACCAGCTGCTCAATATGTCTTGAATGGGGATCGTCACTTTCATCACAATGCATGTCAACCAACAGTCCACGTGATTCTGCGACCCCGCACAGCCAGGAAATCGCCGTGCTGCCCTCTCCCATGGTTCTCTCATAATGAGGAATGCCCCCGACAACTTCGACCCCTTTATCGAGCGCAGCAAGCAGGAGGTCCTTACCGCCATCGGTGCGCAACACTCCATCCTGCGGGAACGCCACAATCTGGATATCCACCCAGTCCTTCATCTCCTCTTTGACTTCAAGCAGCACATCAACTGCGAGCAGTGAGGGATCGGTAACATCGACATGGGTACGAATAGCAAGTGTGCCCTTGGCAACTGACCAGTTAAGCAACTCAAGCGCCCTTGATTTTAGAGCCTCGGCAGTTAATTCAGGCTTTAGTTCACCCCAGATCTGAATGCCTTCAAGCAGGGTGCCACTATGATTCAGTCGCGGCAGGCCAAGGGAGAGTGTGGCGTCCATATGAAAATGGCTGTCAACAAATGGAGGTGTTGTAAGATAGCCCTTGGCATCAAATTCCCGATGCCCGATGGCTTGAAGCGATTCGCTAATTTCAACAAAAAGGCCGCCATTTATTCCTAGATCGAACGTACCACTTTTACCTGGAAGTTTTGTATTCCTGATTATGTAATCGAGCATGACTCCACCTTATCTCTCAGCTTCACTGAAAATAACTTATAGCAATGCTGGGTTCGCGGACCGACCAAGCATTGCTATCAGTACCATCATGGAAAACACCTGGCCCATATGATAAATCAGTGTGCTATTATCGTTCATTACCTGCCCGCATAAGCGAGGCTTTATATACCCACTCACGAATTTATACCGCCACTCTTAAAAATATTCACCACAAAACCTTATAATGGTTAGAGATTTTACTTTTTTTGAGCTTATTCTGATAATGACGCCAAAATCCATTTAAGCTCAAGTGGAACCTACTGCTTATTCAATTTCCGATATACCTAAGAACTTCATCAGTGCCAGGCACATTCTGCATGGCAAACAAACCCTCCCGCCAAACGGCAACAGAAGCCCATTGAACGTCCAGCAAATTTCTTTTCTTGCCTGACTTTCATATTAGGCTGGCAGATATCAAAGACCCTATGTAATGGGTGTAATTAAATCATCGAAAAATGCATGAAAAATAAAGTTTGCGACTGCCAAAAAAACTACATTATGGAAAAATTATATAATAATATAAATATGTCTGAACTCATTTGATAATATTTATCAAATTAAGCTCCGAATGATAGTATTTTGTAAATTGATAGTCTATAGTTGCCGATACTAAAGAGTACTATATTTTATTGCGTTGGCCTGTGTTTATATACCTTTAGCTGTTATGACGTGCATTGATGGGATGGATTAATGACAGAACACGATTGAACACAGCTCTGTTCCGTGGAACTTTATTCTTTTTTATCTATATCTTAGTGGTCTTGTAAAATTTCGTTTGGGTGTAACATTATGCAAAAAAACATCAA